>DOWI01000051.1 GCA_003519645.1 Oscillospiraceae bacterium | reverse complement strand
AGCCGGAATGGGTTTGCTATAACCAAGCGGAACTTCCACACCAGAGGCTGTGTTGCCTGTTCCAGGTTTAATTAGATTTGTTGGTAAGGTCAGCAGTGCGGGGGTATCAAATTTCTCAGAAATACTGTTGAACAACCCATCCCAGTCGCAACCCATCTCCTCACAAAAAGAAAAATACTCGGTTGCCTTTACTGAGCGCACTAAAATTAGCTTTCGTGCGGGTCGCTCTACTGCCGTTATGGTCATCGTTCGTTTTATTGGTTCTTTTGGCATAGGTTTTCTTCCTTCTTTCAATATGTAGTAGGCTTCGATGGGATGATGGATAAACCAATTCACAGGTGGCGTTTCAGTGTGATATTTTTGCGGTGTAATGCCAAACTGCCGATAAAACGCCCGTGTAAAGCCATCGTGGGAATCAAAGCCGCCTGCCATTGCAACATCTACGACCTTTTTATCTACACCCTGCAAAGATTGGGCGGCACGGGTCAGGCGCAGGGCGCGGACGGTTTCAAGGGGTGTGCGGTGGGTCAACTCCCTAAAAACACGCACGGCATGGTATTTGCTGTATCCTGCGGCATTTGCAAGGTCGTCCAGCGTGATTTCCTCGTCCAAATGAGCCTCAATGTAGTGCTGCATCCGGCTTACAGCGGCGGCTTTTTCTGGTAACTCCATCTGAAACCTCCTTGAATAATATAGCAATTGTGCGGTCGGAAGGCTCGACCGAAATTGCTCAATTGAATCAAAACAGCTTGCAGGGGATAACCAAGAACACACCCGATTCCAAAATATCTTGAAATCCAAGTTTCTTNNCAGCCATTCTGAACCGGGATAATGGCTCTTGCACCTGTTCACAAGTTCTTTGCCGATGCCTTGCCTCTGATATTCGGGATCAACAAGCAAATCGTATATAATAGAGCGAAAAATTGTATCGCTGAGAACTCTAACAGCGCCCACCAACTTATCGCCGTCCCATGCGGAGACAACCAGCGTGGAATGAATCCACGGCTGCATAAAACCCTTTAACCGTTCCTCTGTTTCTTCACATTCGCCTTTGGTCCAACCCACCAACGCAAAAAGCTTGTTTAGCTGTTGGGCAGGCAAATCTTTCATTGCGTCGTTATATATGATGTTCATTTGTCATTCCCTTTCCTACACAAGCAAAACGGATGCCCCTCCGGGTCGAACATGGTAACAAAATGCTCCCCACCGTATTGTACGGCGGCTTTGGTTGCGCCGAGTCTTATTGCTTCCTCTACGGCGGAAGGCAGATCGTCCACTTGAAAGTTAAAGTGCATTTGTTTCTGCTGCTTGCCGGGTTCCTCCGGCCATACGGGAGGGATATATTCAAAATCACAGCTCATAAACAACATAAGTAAACCGTTGTCGCCAACAAGTGCGGGGCAGCCGAAAGACTCTCGCTTTTCCCAACCGGTGAGAACTGCGTAAAAATCCCGCGTTCTCTGAGGGTTTGCGCAGTCGATTGATATATCGCCGATGATGAGGTTGTTAATCATTTCCGCTCCTCCACATCATATAAGCCCTCCGGCAATCTGCCGGAACACCAAGCGCTTTCATTGATAACACGCGGATATTGCTGCGTGTTTGAGATTGTTACACCGTTTAAAATGCCAATATGCGCATACATATGCCGGAATTGTGATAGTATCAAACCAAGGCGCGTCAATTTGCCTCCCGGACGTTCGTTCAATTGTACATCATTCAGGTTATCTATGTTACTTATGATTTTCTGCCGAACCTTGTCAAAATAAGCGCATAGCATTTCTTTACTCAACACGGTATCCGTTGGGGTGTCCGGCCAGTCAAGCATAGGCGAGTGGAAAGGCGGTTCATCCTCCGCAATCCACGAACTTGGATTGATAAAATATTTGTCAGCCGAATGCAGGGTGTGATAGATATACCGCCATGCGGGCGCACCGCAGATGTTGGCGTTCCAATCGACTGTATCCATTGCGATGCGGAGGTTAAAAAACATTAGGTCGGTGCTTGTTTTTAATGTTACGATGTTTGATGTTATTGGTTCAACCGCTTTTTGCGCATTTCCGAAATAGTCCTCTGCGAGGATGGCGTAGATAGCTTGATCAATCCATTCTTTATCAATGCGAGCCCAAAACGCTTTGACATGTACGGCTTCACGGCGCATCCCGTTGCGCTCCATAACGCGGTAAGAGCCATAGTTCGCGGCAGCACACGGGGCATAGATACGGCGTAGCTTTAAGTCTTCAAATCCATACCTAATTAATTCGCCGCCGAATTCAGTTCCATAACCGCGTTTCCAATAATCCATATGTAGAATCCAGCCGATTTCCGCCATGTCATTCGCGTTATCGGGATAAATGCCACCGCTTCCAATAACCTTGCCTGATTCTTTCAAGACAACCGCAAAATCTTTGCCGGGTTTTACCGATGCCGAGAATCCACGGGTTTGCTCCTCGTTATTGGGGCCCCATCCCATATATCGTGTGTTGGCGGGGTTGCTCCCCCATGAGTGAACAGCCTCAAAATCATCCGACGTGAGTGGTCGAAGAACAAGCCGTTCTGTTTCAAGTGTAATATTCTCTTTATTTTTCATAAAGTCAGCCTCCCCATCCCCTTCAGATACAACATATTCAATATCCCGCCATTGCCTTTCCACCAATTTTTGCTGACAGCCCATTCGTCGGGGTAGCCGTTCCAGCCCCACGGAATATTCCAAGACCCATCGGAAAGTTGCGATTTGATGATATACTCGCACTCATAATCGGCAATATCCTTGTTATCAGCGTAAAAAAAACTGTCGCGGGTATTGAAAAACTGAGACGGCTTGCAGATATATCCTGTTTCCCATTCGGCGGTATTTTGCGTAATGCTGGATTTAACCTGCAAAAACAGTTTTTCTTTGAGCACGGGGAGGTCGATGATGTCGGTCATACCCGCTTCGTTGCAATACTGCCAAAGACGGATATAACAGCCCGAAGTGTGCATATCGCCGAGTAAGTCTTGTCCAATATAAGCGTCATATGCTTCTTTGGCAATACGGCAACCGAGTTTATAGAGTGCGCTTCCTTTGTCAGCAAAGCGAATAATAAACCCCACGAGGCAGGCGGTAGGGTTATAGCTATGGTGGCAAGCACTATTGCTATCGGTATGCCACCACGTGGCGTGAGGATAATCGTTATTGCTATTGGGCGCATTGTCCCAAAACTGCCCTGTGAACTCTTGTCCGCTCGCAAGGTAGCGTAGTATTCCTTGAATAATCGGATGTGTGGCATCGGTGAAATCAATCTCTCGTAAAATTTCCGTTGCTGTCCATGTCTGCATAGGCGCTGAGTTTGGATTCCAAGCGTCCGGCTCCAGCGCGTGACCAAAGCCGCCGTCCTCGTTCTGATAAGCGGCAAGCGCGGTCAGAACTGCTTCTTTACTTCCATTTTCAAAATGATATTGCCACCTCGCCAAATCCAGCGGGCGGGCGTTGCGGTAGATGAAAGTACGGGCTTTATTATAAGTAGTCATATCGTTAAATCCTTTCTCATAACCACAGCATTATCCTGTTCTGAAACTTTAATAAATCCCACCTTTTCATATAAACGGATGGGGCCGGTAAAATCCCATTCATACCTTTTATCGCGCAGACGGGGATAGCTCTCGACGGCGGTATATCCCTCTGCTTTTGCATCGGCTACGACCCTTTGCAAAAGAGCGGTTGCAACACCCTTTCCGCGAAAATCCGGGGCTATTTCAAAACACGCCACCACCTTTTCTCGTTTTTCTGCCGGAGCGTAAAAATGTGCACCATTACCCGATTCGATGGGAAAGTTGGCTTTATCGTTTGCATTGCACCAACCGATTGATACACCGTCAACAAATGCTAAATATCCCTGCAATACACCTGATTTAATCTGACACTCGGCAATTTTACGGAGAGCGCACATAAAGCCCACTGAACCGCCGCCACAAGCATCTACTTGGCCGAACAGTTCAGCTTTCTCCTGCTCCTTGGTCATTTGAAAACGAGTGCAGTAACATGGCCCTTCGGGTGAATTATCTGAAAACGCACGGCTATCAAAGAAATCAAAAAAGTCGGCGGTTAGTTCCGGCGTAAGTGGTTTAATTTCAAGATTCATTCTCATTCTCCTTTGGTAAACTGCGGAAATTCAAGATGTTTCCGTCCGTGTCTTTAAACTGGAAAGACCGCGCTCCCCACGGGTGAGTGGTAGGTTCATTGAGCATTTCCACACCCAGCGGCAACAGTCGTTGGTATTCCGCATCTACATCATCGACATTGAATCCTACGATCACATTGTTCGCTTCGCCAGTCGATACATAGCGGAAGGCTGAGTTTTTTTGCAATGAATCACCATAGCTGAAAGTAAAAAAAATACCGTCCATTCCCAATGAGGAGTGAATTTCATCACCCTCGGCTTTACCGCCGAAAACGACCTCATAAAAAGCGCGGAGCTGTAGAACATCATTTGTTACAAAGCTTACATCTGTGAATTGTATACTCATATTTCAATCCTCCCGAACCGCCCAAGCTCCGCCAAAAGCAACATTGTTTGATGTGCTTCAAAATCTGTTTCCAGTTTGCGAAAAACCTCGTCTTCACCAAAGCGATAATTCAAGTGCCATGCTCCATCATCACCCTGTTGCCGAATCAAATAGCTGAGTGATTTGTCTACCAAATATTTCACAGCGGGATATATCATACTGTCCGGCGTTTCCACAACATGGCATGGCAAATGCTCATAACCTTTTTCCCATTTCATAAAATCAAGCTGCATACAAGCGGTCGGATGCTGACATAAACATGCCGCCAGCTTTTCAGCTATGGTTCTGTCTTTTAAGCACACCACAAATTTTTGATAACAGTGTAAACCATATGGTTCGTCGTCCGGATTTTCAAATAACGGTGATTTTTCATCATAATACCGCAGGATATGTTCTATAGGGTAAAAGATAATATCCTTATATAATTCATCTGGCACAAGCTCTGAATATAACGCTACAAACGCTGCGTGAGCCGCATTTCCGTTAGGATCATATTTCTTTATACGCTCGTCTATATCCGGGATTGCAGGATGCTTATGCTTTCCATATGTCCACCACGATACATGAACACCGTCGTTTACGCCCGGTTCCAGTTCCTCACCCCAACTGCCGATTTCCGGACGATAACGGTCAAGCAAATATCTCATCATTCTTTGGATAACGGGGTGATTGGCAGACGGTTTTTCGTTGAGATAGAAGATATAGCGGAAAGCATGTTCCGTGTCATGCAAAGTTGAGCCATCGTATACAAACTCAGGCACAAGTCTACCGAAACCGCCGTCTGGATACTGATATTTTGCCAGCGCATCCATAAACTCACCGGTATTTTGGTCCTCAAAATTATACCGCAACCAAGCTCGGTTGATGTCATCGGAATTGGCGAATATATAGTCGCGAGCTTTGATGAAGTTTTCATGT
>DOWI01000380.1 GCA_003519645.1 Oscillospiraceae bacterium | reverse complement strand
ATGCGCATCTCAGGCTGTGAGATTTGATTTTCGTAGTACTTTTGGATGGGTGGTCTGACTTTTTTACTTCATTGGCCTCTCCCTTTTTCTACAGAATATCTTGTGTTTCGCCAAGAAAGCCGATATAATAAATGTATAGTTTTTGGAAATGACTTTCTCGACTTGCTACAACCAAATTTTAGCAAACCGAGCCTTTTGAAAATCGGACTGGGCGGACGCGCCCGGACGCTTTCGGACAAATCATGAAAATCTTGTTTTTCGGTCTGGTCAGGAGGTGTATACTTTGACTTTTTCTGATTACGCGCAGGGACTTTTTCCGTACTGCTCTTTTGGGAAAAGTGAATCTGACTACTTCACGGAGTTGGTCGGAAATTTTGTCGCGGACGCCGCGATGGATGCTTGCGGACTTCTCAAAAGAAAACCAGATACCAAGTACAGGTACGTCAAAGGAATACGCGCCATCCTTGCGAAGGACGCTCAGTATGTTTACGACCATCGTGATGTAGATAAATTTTCAAGATGGCTCGATGATCGGATGAGTGACTCCGATTCATACGACAAGGTATCCGACTGGTTGGCCTCTCAGGGGATACAGTCACAAGAGCAACTCCTTTCCGACGCGTGCGCGGAACTGTTGGAAAGTGTCATGCTGGGCGTCATCACGGCCGCAAAGCCGTCGCAGGATGACACAGCCACTTCGGATTCCGCTTACGATACCGCACTTCTCGCGGAAATTAATGAAAAAATAAAATCGCTCCCTCGGCCAGCGGATGTGCTGAAGCCAGAGAAAGCGACTCCTGATGAAAAGACCTATATCGAAGAATTATATCGTGCCTATGGAGATGCCGAAGGAATGCCTTCCTTCTCCGCCAGTGATTTTGCAACCTATCCGAATTATTCGGCCGATCTAGATGACAGACGAATTGATTTTTACGCCGCTGTTACCATTCAGCGTGGGGTATTAGAACTGGGAGATGGCAGCCTGTCAAATCAATTTGATGTGTTAAAAAGCGAGACTCTTGACGGCGTGAAAGATACCGCAAAACGTAAGCAGGATAACGGATACGAGTGTATGCTGGCCGTTATGGAGCAGGCGGCTTCTCTGCCAGTAACAAATTATGTTCTAAGCGCGTCGCCGTATTGGATCAGCGGAAAGATAAAAAAAGGCGTTTGCCATCATCTGGTCAATGACGGGAAGCTCAGATGGGTAAGGAGAAAGAATGGATGATATAACTTTGATCGGCTCCCCGTTTGAAATGTCCCTGCGCATCTTGCTGATGCTGGACGAGATACCAAACGCGGAACTGGATGAGCAGCAGATATGTTCTATTGATTTCATCTCTGTTTATGCCGCCGATTTTGGCCTGCTCGATGAAAACCTGCACGGATACGGAAGCTATCGGTTTAGTGAATTCCCGGCAAGGAAGGCGCTTGTTTCGGGGGCGCTAAAGACGCTTGTCTTAGCCGGAAATATCATTTTTTCACCAAGTAAGCGGGGATTTACCTACAAGATCAATGACGCTGGCAGGAAAATTTCACATACATTTACGAGTTCCTATGCCGGGGAGTATCGGCTCGCCGTGCGCACGGTAAGCCAGCACTACAATACGACAAACGTAGACGCCATGTTGAGAGATATCAATCAACGTACGCTGCGGTCTATGCGGGAGGGCGCGAATGAATAGATTCTACATTGAAAAACTGGTGGTTTCTGGCGGTGGACATGAAAGTTCGGTCATAGATTTTCATCCGGGATTTAATCTAGTTACCGGACCTTCCAATACAGGAAAGAGCCTTGTGATGGACTGTATTGATTACGCTTTTGGCTTCACGCCCAAAGAAAATCATCCATCAAAGATCGTTGATAACAACAACGGGTATGAGAAGATTACGCTCTATCTTCGGACAGCCAATGGAACCGTTATTCTGGAGCGAAAAATTGGCGAAAACAAAATCTCTGTCAGCGGTTCGGATTCTTCAATTGAACATGACTTATACAGCTTGGGCAACAACGCGAAGAAAAGCATTAATACGGTTTTCCTTCAGTTAATTGGTATTGATGGAGATCACAATGTGCTCTCCTCTGAAAAGGGCGCTACGCAAAAACTGACATGGCGCTCTATGCTCCACCTGTTCTTTATTCGGCAGGCCGACGTCGCGCGGGAAACGTCGGCGCTGATGGCTCCTGGCGGAATGGGGAAAACCGCGTCACCGGCTGTTCTGCTATATTTGCTGACCGGGAGAGATGCAAATAACCTTGAAAAACCGGAAGACCCCGAAATCAGTAAGGCCAAGAGAAAAGCGTTGACGGTATATATCCGTGACAAGGCCAACAGGCTTACCAGCAGACGGGAGGAACTTGAGGAGATGCTCTCCGCTGGCGGGGACACGGACGTTCGTGCCGTTATAGATAATATTCAGAAAGAAATCGCCGCGATNNGCAGCTCGACGCGGCCTCAAAAGAGAGTCAGCAGCTTATGTCGGAGATTTATGAGCAGAATGGGAAACTGTCGGAGTGTAACACCGTGGTCCACAATTTTTCCGTTCTGCATCGTCAGTATCAATCCGACATAAAACGCCTGGGGTTTATTGTTGATGGTGGAGTTGGCATGCCAGCGGCATCCGTAAAAAGGCATTGTCCATTTTGCGATAGCGAAATAGAAACGAAGCCGACGCCGCAGTATATCAGCGCTTCTGTTGCCGAGCTTAACAAAATCAAGGTACATCTGTCTGAACTCGGCGAGGCGCAGCAAAGCATCGACAGACAGCAACAAGCGGTAGTTGAAACCATAAAAGCTCTTGAAACCAGGAAGGCACAGGTTGATTCCCTGATTTCAGATGATTTGCAGCCGCGTCTTTCATCATTCAAGCAGAAATTGGAAAGCAAACTTCAGTTCCTGCGGCTCTCCAGCGAACTGGATGTTGTTAAGCAAGATGAAACGCAATACAAGAGCGAGCTATTTGAAAAGGAAACTGAGGAAGAACCGGAGAATCCGAAATATAACATCTTTGGATATTACGATTATGATCTGGTTCATGGATTTGAAACGAAGCTGATCGAAGTATTAAAAGAATCTCATATTGGCGGCGCAACCACAGCCCGTCTGAATATGAAAAACTTTGATATCGAGATCGGCGGCCTGAAAAAGGCGGTTTCCTCTGGCGGTGGCTTCTGCGGCATACTCAATACAATCACCGCGTATTCCATGAGCGGCTATATCATTGAACAGGATGGAAAAGCTCCGGGCTTCTTTGCCGTTGACTCGGCGCTGACGCAGCTATCGGAAGCGGAACATATACAACAAAGTGATACGATTAAACGGAACTTTGTGCAGTACCTATTGAACCACGCTAATGAACGGCAGGTTATCATGGTCGAGCAGAAAAAACGTATGCCGTTTATTCCGCAGGAAAGTGAGAATGGCGAAATCCATGTGATTGAGTTTTCCAAAGAGAAAGATACTGGAAGATACGGTTTCTTGAATGATGTCTACAATCCGGAAGACCAATAAACCCGCGATTTGCTGTATATAAACAGGAGAAAACAATGCGCATAAGTTATGAAAAGTTATGGCATATTTTGTTGGACAGGCATTTGACGAGAGAAATGCTGAGAAAACAGTGTGGAATCAGTTCAAACACAATTGCAAAACTCGGAAAAGGCCAAAATGTCACCACGGATGTCCTTTTGAAGATATGCAAGACATTGGGATGCCGCTTGGAGGACATCGCGGAGATCGTAGATAACTGATTAGGCGTGAATGGCCTGACAGGCTATTTTGCGGACTCATGTTAATTACGGCCAAGCATCTCAATGACTATGCGGCCGAATGAATTCGTTGAAGACGATACCCATGAAGAATAGAGGACAAAAGATGACAAAATACACACCATATCAATCACGCTATTTTGCCGAACAAATAGTGCTGAAACGCCCACAATCGAGTATTGACGGACTTGCCTCCGCTATGTCCGGTGTTAAGGTTGATTTAAACCCACATCAGGTTGACGCAGCTTTGTTCGCTGTTAAGTCTCCATTATCGACGGGAGCTTTACTTGCCGATGAGGTTGGTCTCGGAAAAACCATCGAGGCCGGACTCGTGTTAGCTCAGTGCTGGGCGGAAAGAAAAAGACGAATTTTATTGATTGTCCCGGCGTCTTTACGTATGCAGTGGCGTAGCGAGCTTTCAGAAAAATTTTTCATTGATTCCGTGTTGATGGAATCAGCATCCTTTAACAAGGCAAAAAAGGCCGGGATGCTAAATCCTTTTGAGGTNNAAGAGGTTAGAAACGCCGTGGTCATTTGCTCATATAATTTTGCGGCTCGAAAAGATTTTGAAATCCGTAACATTTCATGGGACTTGGTCATCATGGATGAAGCTCACCGACTCAGAAATGTATACAAGCCAAATAATGTCATGGGAAATAAATTAAAGAACGCTTTGAGCGGTAGAAAAAAGCTGCTGCTGACAGCAACTCCATTACAGAATAACTTGATGGAACTTTATGGTCTCACTAGCATCATTGATGAGCATATTTTCGGCGATGCTAAGACTTTTAGGGATATGTATGTTTCCTCAACGAACCCGGATATTCGCAACCGCAATTTAAGGAACAGGCTGCACGGTGTATGTAAACGGACCCTGCGCAAGCAGGTAACAGAGTATGTCCGATACACTAACCGTCATGCTATTTTACAGGAATATGTCCCCTCTGCAGATGAAGAAAAGCTCTACAATTTTATTTCGGAGTATCTGCAAACCGATAAGCTATATGCTTTGCCGGAGGGTCAGCGTACCCTTATTACGATGGTGCTTAGGAAACTGTTGGCGTCATCGTCCTTTGCCATTTCCGGCACATTGAATTCGCTTATCAACCGGCTCAACGATCTTCTCAAAGGTATTGAGAGCAAACTTGATATGAGCGACTTCGACACTTACGAGGAATTGGATGACAGTGATAGTGATACTGATACTGAAGACGATGTCCTTACGGCCGACTTGGAGCATGACCGTGCCGGGATAATTAAAGAGCTGGAACGTCTCAACGAATATGCAGAATTAGCAAAGAGCATTCACAGCAACGCCAAAGGCGACAATTTGTTGTTGGCACTTGAAGAGGGATTTAACAAGATCGAAGAACTTGGCGGTCAGCGCAAAGCGGTAATTTTTACAGAGTCTCGCAGAACACAGGAATATCTGCTACGGCTGCTCTCGGATAACGGATACGACGGTAAAATCGTATTCCTCAACGGTTCAAACAGCGATGCTATATCAAAACGAATTTATAACGATTGGAAAAAGCGCCATCAGAACGATGGAAAGCTTTCTGGCTCTAAGCAAGCAGATATGAAAGCCGCTGTTGTCGAGGAATTCCGTGACCAAGCAAGTATCCTTATTGGTACAGAGGCCGCTGCCGAAGGTATCAACCTTCAGTTCTGCAGCTTGATTGTAAATTATGACCTGCCTTGGAACCCACAGCGTATTGAACAGAGAATCGGTCGTTGCCATCGTTATGGTCAAAAGAACGATGTTGTAGTTATAAATTTTCTCAACAGAAAAAATGCTGCCGATGTCAGAGTTTATGAGTTGCTTTCACAAAAATTTAATTTGTTCAGCGGAGTGTTTGGTTCCTCAGATGAGGTCATTGGTTCCATCGAATCAGGTGTTGATTTTGAAAAGCGTATATCGGAGATTTACCAGAAATGCAAGACCTCCGAAGAAATACAAGCCGAGTTTGATAGTCTGCAAGAAGAACTGGCAGATCAGATTAACGAAAAGATGGTACAGGCAAGGCAATCTATCCTTGAAAACTTCGATGAAGAAGTTGCAGCAAGGCTGAAGCATTGCCAAAGCGATACGATTGCCAGTCTCGACAAATTCAGCCAATGGATTTACTATTTCTTTATGATACACGGTGCCGAGCGCGTGGAACCACTCGATAAATGGAGACTTCGCTTAAAAACTTCTAACGGACATGAAAAAATCTATAATTTGAAATGGCAGGACGCTGACGAGGAAGGTGACATTTTCCTGCGTCGTGAAGACCCCCTTTATGAATCGTGGCTTTCCGAAGCGCTGCACGAAGAACTGCCGCCGGTACATATTAAATTCAATTATGACGAATGCACACGGCACATTTCATTTTTTGACAACCATCCAAGATTGAGCGGCATCCTTTCTATTGATAAGCTGTCTTATTCCGGAATTGGTGATGAAGAGCACCTTGTTTTTTCCGCTGTGACCGAGGACGGCACCGTAGTCGATGATGCGATGCTGAATGCCATGCTGGAATTGCCTGCCCAAGTTGCCGGTCAATGTCCGCCAGAGACAGAAGCCCTAATCACAATGCGGAAAGAACGCATTGCCATGCAGCAACAGGAGATTGAGAACGAGAACAAGCAGTATTTTCTTGATGAGTGTACCAAGCTGGACGCATACAGCGAGGACCTAAAGGAAGGACTCCAGCGCGATCTGAAGGAGCTAAAAAAGCTGATCGCCGAGAAGAGAAAAGCCTTTCGCGCCAGTACAAATCTTCCGCTTGAAGAAATGCTTGCTTTGAAGGATGAAATTAACAAGCTCGATGAGAAGCGCAAAAAGATGCAACGAGAAATCTACGATCACGAAGATGAAATCGAGCAGCAGAATCAGCGTCTGCAGGATGAAATGCAGGAGAAGCTCAAGGGTAACTGCCAGACAGAACATATTATGACAATCTCTTTTGAGATCGTGTAGGAGGAAATCAATATGCAAAGGCTTGAACTTACATGGATAGGAAAAGGTGAAGACCCGGCGATAGAGCCGCGCATCCTTCTTCACGACCCCTCAAAGGATTACGGCGACCCTAACTCTGAGAATATGTTGATTCACGGGGATAACCTGCTTGCGCTCAAAGCGTTGGAGCAGGATTATGCCGGACGGGTAAAATGCATCTATATTGATCCGCCTTATAATACGGGAAGTGCATTTGAACATTATGATGATAATTTGGAGCATTCAACATGGCTTAAATTGATGCGTTCTCGTTTGGAAATATTGAGGAATTTGCTCGCGCCAGAAGGCTCTATTTGGATTCAAATAGATGATGAAGAACAAGCCTATCTAAAAGTCATCTGCGATGAGGTATTTGGACGGAATAATTTTATCAATATGATTTCTGTTAATATGAAAAATGTTGCGGGAGCTTCAGGAGGCGGCGAGGATAAGCGGTTAAAGAAAAATTGTGAGTACATACTGGCTTATGCCAAAGAGTACTCATCATTGCCCCTCTTTAATGGGCCTTATCAATATACAGAAATGTCAGATCTAATACAACAATACTTAGATGCAGGAAAAAGTTGGAAATATACTACTGTTCTTGTAGACCCCGGTCAAAAAGAGTATGTAGGTTCAACGGTTGATGGTGATAAAAACGAAATTAAAGTCTATTTGCGTAAAAATCCAATTATGATGTCAATTAAGCAAATAGCTAAAAGAGATGGCATCACCGAAAAAGAAGCCTATAAAAAGTATGGGATATCAGTTTTTCAAACTACTAATGCACAGAGTTCTATTAGGACTCGTATTATGGATTATCGCTCGGAACAAAAAATTGCTGAGGATTTAATTTCAATCGAGTATATACCTAAAACAGGGAAAAATAGAGGAAAAATATACGAACAATTCTATAAAGGCGACAAGTGTAGGCTGTTTGTTTGGCTCAAAGACACCTCCGAAATAATTAATGGAGAATTATTCAAAAAGGATCTTCAAGGAACATATTGGGATATGAATCCTTGGATGAAGAATGTTGCTAAAGAAGGTGGTGTCGATTTTGGAAATGGGAAAAAGCCAGAAATACTTATAAGTCAGATAATTGAAATGACAACCACCGCTGATGAGCTGGTACTTGATAGTTTCTTGGGTTCTGGAACAACCACAGCAGTGGCACAAAAACTAAATAGAAAGTATATCGGAATAGAAATGGGAACCCAAGCTTATACCCATTGCAAAGTACGGATGGATAGAGTGATAGACGGAGAGCAAACAGGAATATCTCAAAAAGTTAGTTGGCAAGGTGGCGGCGGATACAAATTCTATGAACTTGCTCCGACACTGATTGAAAAGGACAAATATGGTAATCCTGTTTTCTCCAACAAATACAATTCTGAAATGTTGGTTGCTGCTGTTGCAAAGATTAATGGCTTCCATTATGCTCCCGACAGTGAGGTGTTCTGGAAACAGGGCTTCAGTCAGGATAGCAACTATATTTATGTCACCACGCAGTATTTGACTGCCGCCATGCTGGACGGTATTGCAGCGGAGCTTTCAGGAATGGAAAGTCTGCTGATATGCGCTCCGGCCTTCGACGTCGGCCTTGGCAAACGCTATGACAATATCAACGTTCGCAAGATACCGCAGTCGGTGCTTTCCAAGTGCGAATTCGGTGCGGATAACTACAATCTGAATATTATAGATGTCCCGGAGCTTGACGAGGAGGAATGGGATGATGATTAAGAAATCGTATACCGATAAGTTTTATACTTATTACTCCAAATACATCAGCAATGTACTTGCCCTGCGTCCTCCGCAACATGAGAGCCTTGAAATTTTCGCAAAGCTCTGCGATATTCTGAGTCTCAAAAAGAAAACCGATGATGACGGCGAGAATTTTTATGATGCGGACTTGGCTGCGGTTCGGGAGCATTTCCCGACCCTGACCAGCTTTGAGCGTGACTTTCCGTCTGTCTGCTTTGCTTTAGCGACAGGTATTGGTAAAACGCGCCTTATGGGCGCGTGTATCGCATACCTCCATTATGAAAAAGGCGTCCGCAATTTCTTTGTGATGGCTCCGAACCTGACTATTTATCGGAAGCTCAAGGATGACCTTGGCAATACGTCCAATCCAAAGTATGTATTCAGAGGGCTGGACAAATTTGTAAACCCGCCGCGTATTATCGACGGGGACAACTATGAGGCGTTCCGTCAGGGACAATTCGGCGTTAATGACGTCGTGATCAATGTATTCAATATTGCAAAGCTGAACTCCGACAGTAAAGTGGCAAATGGCGCTCCAGCAAGGATTAAGCGCTTAAACGAGGTGCTAGGCGAATCCTACTTCTCATATCTGCGTTCGCTGCCTGACTTGTGCATTTTCATGGACGAGAGCCATCATTATCATGCGGATAAGAGCTTTGAAGTCATAAACGACTTGCATCCGCTCCTCGGTGTCGAGTTAACTGCCACGCCGCAGATTCAGAAGGGCGCAAAAAAGATCGACTTTCGTAACGTGGTTTATGAATATTCATTGGCTCACGCTTTGAATGACGGATTGTATGTTAAGGTGCCGACGGTCTTTACCCGTAAAGATTTCAGGCCGGAGGAATATACGCCTACGCAACTTGACCGTGAGAAACTCAATGACGGTGTACGCATTCACGAAGAAACAAAGAGCAAACTCGAAATTTATGCCAGAACTTTCGGTAAACCCGTTGTCAAACCTTTCGTTTTGGTCGTTGCGAGAGATACTGACCACTCAAAAGAAATTATGGAATACATAAAGTCCGGAGATTTCTTTGGCGGTTACTATCGAGACAAGGTTATTGAAATCAACTCCGCCCAGCGTGGAGCCGAAAAAGATGAAAACATCGAGCAGCTCCTTTCTCTTGAAAAGCCGGAAAACAAGATAGAAATTGTCATTCATGTCAATATGCTCAAGGAAGGCTGGGATGTCACCAACCTCTATACCATTGTGCCGCTCCGTGCGTCGGCTTCTGAAACCTTAACCGAGCAGACTATTGGACGCGGTTTGCGTTTGCCGTATGGAACCCGTACCGGCGACGAGGCCGTGGACCGGTTGTCCATCGTAAGTCACGATAAATATGAGGCAATTATCAATCTGGCAAACGATCCGAATTCTCTCGTCCGTAAGGTGTACTATATTGATGAGACAACACCGGCCCAAGAATCGAGACAGCAAGAAACGGTTGAGATGCCGTCCGTGTATGACAGCATTTCAAATGATTACAGCTTTGCCGAGCAGTTGGCACTTACACTTCACGAGACTGTGTCCCCGCCGGGCGCAGCGGCGCAGGGTGAGCCACAGCCACAGACACTTGAGGTGGCAAAGTTCGTGGCAAATTACACATCAAAATCTGTTATGGATTTGAACCGGCAGGTAAAAACATTTGATGCCATAAAGGACGACAATACACGCGCATTTGTGAAGAAAACAATTATCCACGAAACGCTGCGTCAATTCCCCTCGTTCGGCTTGAAACCGGAGGATTTGGCTCCGGTGGTCGAAAACGCCATCAGCACTTGCGTACAAGCTCTTACCGATAGTGTAATCCCTATCCCGCAAGCGGTCGTTCAGCCTTTTACAGAAGTCAAGCAAGGATTTTATCCATTTAAGCTTGATATCAGAAATATGAACTGGCACCCCTCTGATGATACATTGCTCGGAACGGAGTTGCAAGAAGGCGGCCAAACCTTTGAGTTCGATATCGAATACACGGCATCTGCAAAGGTTGATACCGTCGAGAATGAAATCGTGCGTCATATCATTGTGCATGATAATGTGGACTATGGGACCTGCGCAGATTTACTTTATTCGCTCGTGAATGATGCCAAAGAACATTTTTTGTCGTACCTTTCGGAGGAAGAAACTGAAAAAGTAATGCGCGACCGTCAAAAGACGATTGCAGATATTATTTATCTACAAATGAATCAGCATTTCTATCGTGAAGAAACCGAGTATAAGGCTTCGGAAATGCGTCCGTTTTCTCGTATTGAAAACAGCTTTGGCGGCAAAATCCGTACAGACGATATTTATGATTTACGAGCGGCCCTGCCAGCGAGCGAAGTTAGATCTAAAGTGTTCAACGGCTTTAAGAAAGCCTGTCACACACTCTACAAATTTGATAGCGATACAGAACGGCGTTTTGCAATCGTTCTTGAAAACGACAAAGCCGTGTTAAGATGGCTGCGTCCTTCGCCGAAGCAGTTCAATATTTACTACGGGCCGGGCGGAATCAGTCGCTACGAACCTGACTTTGTGGTAGAGACGGCAGATTGCATCTATATGATAGAAACAAAAGCAAGCAATGAAATAAATTCTTCGGAAGTTAAGGAAAAGGCTCGTGCCGCCGTTGTTTATTGTAATGCCGTTACGGATTGGAATTCTGTAAATGGCGGAAAACCGTGGCGATACGCACTCATTTCTCATGATGAAGTTCGCCTCAATTCCAGCTTCATGGGGCTCGTTACAAACAAGATATCCTATGAGCAGTTAGGTATTGAAGATCTGTTTGAGGAGAAAAAATAAACGGAATAATAGGAGACTGGAAAATGCCAGAGCTTGGGAAAGTAGAACGGATTGATGACTTGCGGACTATATGGCCACACGAAGAATAGGACTTTTCAAAATGGTTAGCGCAAGAGGAAAATTTGGTGCTTCTAAGTAAAGCCATCGGAATTGATATTTTTTTGGAAAAACATGAGTCATCTGTTGGCGGTTTTAGTGTTGATATTTTTGCGGCAGAAGGCAGAAGAAGGTACATCGTGGAAGATCATAATTGAAAATCAAAGATTGAAGACACCAACTATGATCATACCCGAAAAATCATCACCTAGACCTCACATGCAACAACGGCAACTTCCTTTGGCATATGTACACCTTGTGCACCTTTTAACGAAAGGTCGG
>DOWI01000278.1:3543-5736 GCA_003519645.1 Oscillospiraceae bacterium | reverse complement strand
ATGAACAGCAGGGTTGTCTGCAGGAAGGTTGTCAGGCACAGGGCAACGATTTGCTTACACCACTGATTGAAACCGTCAGTATAACCACGGGGAACGCTGAAAAGATAGAGCGTCCCGACCGCCATTTGGATGAACAATATCCCACCCCTTTTTATATTGGCGAAAAATATTTTAATCACGCAATAAGCTAATGCGATCATAGCCAAGATATTAAACACGCTGATATTAACTTGNNCGATATACTGGTCTGGCTGAGTCCGAGGCTCTGCTGTCCCGCGAACACTCTCGTCAGATCACCAGCGAAGGTGTTTTGCAGGGTGACGCAAAATTTATACAGCTCCAGCGGAACCACCGTTACCAAATTAGCGGCCATAAAACCTTTAAAGATGTTGAGCGCCGCAGTCTTGATATTCGTTCTGCCGGTATGACTCTCTATCGCCACATCGAAGATGGCGACGATTAGCCCTACAGTGAACAGCGCCCAGCCGAACAGATAAAACAGATGCACGGCGGCCTTGACCCATTCGAGATCGTACATTTCCACACCGAGGTTGCCCATCTTAGTGAAAAATTCGGAGATGGCGTCGTAGATGGCGGTATAAAACCAGCGCAGCATGGTGTCCCANNGAAGGTGTCGCCGAAAAAATCGCCGATCCCGCCAATGATATCGCCTAACCAATCAAACATTCACAGCACCTCCTTCATGTCATAGTTTGACCGTACTCCATATCCTCGTTGAACATTTCAAGGTATTCATCTACGCTGTCGGCGAGGGTTTCATAATCATCGGGTGTGGGTTCGTAGGCGTACCATTCGGATTTCCCCTGATACGTCCAGATATGCGGATAGACACCATCCTTAAAGTTTGGGTTGCTGACCGGCTTTGCCCCCCATATATCCTTAAAACGGATGACCGATCTATCGATTTCACCTTCCGTATTATTGATCAGCGTGGCTTGGAGCGCCTCATATTTTTCGTGCGTACCCATTGTGACAAACTGCAGCTTCACGCGGATATTGTCGCTGACCCGACCGTAACAGGCGCGGCCGATGTAGCGGGGGNNCCCGCCTTTTAAGAGATGATCGACCATACATAGGTCGGAGCGGTCAGGGTGAATATGAGGCATCCGAAAAGGATCGCCGGAGCCGCGAACTCAAATTGTCCGTGTTTCCGATATTCAAAATAACAGGTGCCGAGCTTCACAAAAAGCAGGATCGCCAAGATGGTGTCGACCACAGGAAACACCACATTGTTGACCACCGTTTTGATCTGCGTTTTGGCCGAATCCCATGTGTTCTGTATTGCACCGGCAACGTCACCCGCCGCGAACGCCGTTACCGAGAACGCGGCGATAAGGAGCAGAACAAGGGCCGCGCAAACGATCCACCGCTTGTTTTTAGAGAGATATTTCATAAGGGTTCCTCCATTCGTTATTCATATTTAATTCTTTGCTGCCGATATGCCTGACCGTCAGACCGAGGTTGTTTGCCATATTGATCTCCCGGGCCATACCTTCGGTAACGCGGTCGCCGAAATACCACAGCTCATCGCAGCCGGTCAGCAGTTCCAGTCCTGCGGTTATTCCGAGTTCTCTCTCAGCCGGGGAGTTATCGTCAAGAAACCGCGTAAAATACGCATGGGGCGCTATCGGAAGCGCCCCATGCGTCAGCATCGCCCATCGGCAATATTCGTTTGCTTTTTCGATATTCCCATGAATGTCACCGCGAAGAGCGGAGCAGATGAACACTTTTTTCAATAAAATCTACCTCCCGATAACCCAATCGTCGTATGCGGATTGGCTGATTACTATGGGAGCCGAATTCATATAACCCGATATCATTCCGGCAGGCGTCCAGATGTCGCCGACATAACCCTGCGCTCTGTAATAGGTATTCGGGAACCACAGCGGAACGAAGTGTAGTCGTGCGTTTTTACCGTTTGGATTGATTGGTAACTGGAACGTATTGGTCGATGTCCGGTCGAGGACGCGGAAGCTGTTTGCCGCTGTGCTGTACTTGAATTCGGGAAAATACAGGAAAGCCAATTGCGAATTGGTATACATTGCCGTGGTAGGAGCGATTGTTCCCGACAGTGTTTGAAGGCCGATGCTCCAATTCGCCGTAAAGCCATATCCCGATTTCATATACCATGATCCGTTTTTATATTCCCTTGACGGCGAATTTACATCGGGG
>DOWI01000278.1:0-3527 GCA_003519645.1 Oscillospiraceae bacterium | reverse complement strand
CTGAACCCTGCCGGGGCGGATTTCTCGAACACGGTATCGGGCGTTTGCGATACGGGCTTTTTTTCCGTTCCGTGGACGAGGGATTTGGTATCTATCACCTTGCCGCCGTCGATGACCTCCGCTTTGAGAGTAACATTCGCGCCGTTCAGTCCCGATGGCACAGTCCACCTGAAATATACGAGGTTGTCGCCGTTTGCGGGGATGACCACAGCGGATTTTGTGGTGGTGTACAATACTGTACCGCCGTTCGACGCCGTGAATCTTACATTGATATTANNAACCTCTGTGTTTTCCCGGTAAAGCGAGTTGGGCGTGATAGTCTGGATGTTCAGCGGATGCTGAACATTCCAATATCTTACCCAATGGTTGTTATTTTGACTGGTGAAATCGTCTTTTACCCAGCCTGTGTTCAAGCGGCCTGCACCGTCGAGATAAACGCCGCCCCATACGCTGAATGTCGTGTTCGCGCCCACCGTCATTTGTTTGCCGTTTACATAAATTTCACTGTTGGGAGAGATTTTATAAATGCCGGAAATTCTCGAAGTATCGCTGTCGTATCCTTCAACATAAATGGTGCAGTTGCTATTGTTTTTATAAACATATTGGGGCGTGACCTTTTGATGCGTCCATAACTTTGTGCTTGGGCTGATATAATATCCGTTTTCGTCAATCAGCAGGATTTCCTTCAGCTCCACATCGACCTTGACCACAGGGATATTGATCGTTGTGGATTCGCTTGTCCTGCCGGAATCAGATGTCCAGTTTGTGGTCAGCACACAGGGGATGCTTGTAACATTCGGAACAACATAGGGGCTGTAGGAGCTGTATCGCTCAAAAGATGAAATGCTATTTATATTGCCGGAAGCGGACTGATCAGTTACGCCGTTGATTCTATTACTGAAATTGTTCCCCGAAGTCCATGTGGAACTGGAAGTGTAGGTGTATTTCGGGTAGACCCTCTGTCCGACATAAACGGATCCGCTTGATCCTGCCGAACCGTTCCGCGCCTCTTGGGTGTTGGTGATGTCGTACATCGTGACTTGATAACGGTTAATTTTCGGGCGGACGGGAACGTAAAAGGTTTTCTCCGCGCCCCATTTCAAGACGTTGCCGCTGCCATCTATCCAGTCGACACGCGCTTTTACCACATAGGAGCTGCGCCCGGCGTCAACCGTTGTGGGCGAAAGCGAAACATCGTACCAAGTGTTGCTATTACTGTAGACATTGCGCGAGGTGGAACCGCCGCCATTAATCCATACGGTCTGCCGTACATAGCAATTTTCACTTTCTACAGGGAAATTGACGGCAAACCAGACCGTATCGCCCATAATCGGGTAGCCGGATGAATAAGTGTAGTTTCCAAAGGACGCACCATTCGAGGTACCAAACTTTTTGTTATAGGTTTTTGCCGCGCCTTGCCATACCTCGCAAATATTCACGCTTAAAGTAGGACTGAAATCAGGCTTTGTTTCGGTATAGGCGATACCCACGCCATAACCGGAATTGATCAGATTATAAAAGGTCGACCTTGAAGACAGCCCGCCCACGCCGCTCCATAATCCCTGACCGTCGGGCGTGTAAAGATAATTCGGGAAGTGCCTGTTCGTATAACTGGAGATAAATCCCCACGATTCGCTCGTGCTGCTTGAGCCGCCGTCGCTGTTCGCTCCCAATATCCATTTGCCGTAAATGGAAAGCTCGGTCACGGTTAGGGAGTGATATACGCTCTGCAGCCGGACGTCCCAAAGCGGTTCGACGAGGATTTTATCGCCGTTTTTCAGGTTGTTGATGCTCCCCGCACCCAATGAGTCAAGTACAGCGTTGAGATTTCCTGTGTAGTTCTGCCATGTTCCCATGCTGCTTGGATGGGGCAGCGATGTGGTGAAGCCCATGTTTGATTCCATATAACAGTTATAGGTGGATTTTGAAGTGCTGTAGCTGTTGTTCTGGCCATTGATAAGCTGTTTTTTATTAAATTTGCTTGTAAAAGTATAGTTATTGTTGTAAGCGTTGCTGTTTCGGAATACGTCAATTATCCTGTTTCCTTTCATGTTCCCGTTCTTGTCCACAAGACTGAAACGGTAACCGACGCAGCAATTTTCGTCAGTCGTCCTGATGGCATAACCGTTAGGGCCTGCAGATGTTCCGTTACCGCCGCCACCTGTCGAACTGCCGTCCCATTCCAAAGCGGAGACGGTCGCGGAAAAAGACGAAAAGGCGACGCAAAGCATGATCAGAAACGCTGTAAATCGTGTATATTTCTTTCTCATGATTTCATCCTTTCATAAAAAAAGACCCGGCGTTTCAACCGAGTCTTTCGTTAGATTATTTGTTATTTGCAGGTGTGGCAAGTCCTTGCGGGGACATATTCACCGCAGAGTGGGCAGTTGCAGGCATTTATGAATTGCACACAGGTGCCGTTGCTGCCGTCGCCGACTTTTTTACCGCAGTCTTGGCAGTAATAAAGTGGATCGTTCTTGATGTCGTACTTCGGGCATTTAGAGGGAGTATAGAGCGTATATCCCCATTGGTCGAGAGCATAGAAACTTGGGCATGAGTGCGATCCGCAGATTGGGCATCCCTCGATTTCAAGATTGGTGATAAACGCATGGGATTCCGGGCTTGCACAATGGTGGTTCGCCACACCGCAGTTATATGGTGCATGATCGTGATCATCGCCGCCGATACTGATGCCGCCGCCATTACTGTTGTCGGCAGGCTGTTCTGGTTTTTGGGTTTCTACGGGTTTTTCGGGGGTCTTGACGGGATTGTCGTTGTTATCGCTACTCCCGGTGCCTGCCGGATTTTCCGGGTCGCCGCCCACATCGATGACGAGACCGTCATCATCTTCTTTTTCTTTGTCAGTAGGGGTTTCCGTGCCGGACGGATCATCCGATGGCAGATTCACTACCACATTGGTCGATGTCTTGCTTGTGTCGGGATCAGGAATTACCGGAAGGGGTGTTTTTCCCCCTGTCAGCAAGATTGTTGTCACGATGACCGTGACGGCCACTATGCCGGATACGGCGCTTATGATGATTTTGTTTTTCTTGGTAAGTTTCATTTTGAACATATTCCTTTCTTCACTTTAGATTGTAGCTTGCCTTAACCTTTATGGGGATGCGCAATTCCATCACTCGTTTCCCTGCAAAGTTGATCGGGAACAGCAGGTCGTAGGTGGTGGTGAGGTTTAAGGTGTTACTTACAGTGAAGAAGGTCTGCGGATTAGTCATTCTAAAGTTATAGCCACCTTGCTCGTCCCGATTATACAACATTCTACCAAAAATGTCCAGCGAAAGCTCGGAAGAAGTCTTGGAAATATAGTAATTCGCGTTGATACCGGAGGTGAAATCGTTACCGTTTTTAATGGAATTGTAAATATAGGTCGCGTTTTCTATCACGAAGCTGTCCAGCACCCGTTCCGTGTTCGATTTTGTACTTGATACAACGGACATAATGCTTGCGTACATGAAAACGAGCGAAAAGAGCATGGCGATAATTAGGACAACGACTGCCGTCTTTATATG
>DOWI01000198.1 GCA_003519645.1 Oscillospiraceae bacterium | reverse complement strand
GATGGATATAATGACCATAGTTGATAGAAAGGGTAAGACGCCCTTGTTTTTATGTGAAACTGTTTCTACCAGTTACACCAAGAGCGTCTTAAATGGTCATAATCCATGATTATCGTATCAGATTATGAGCTCGAAGAAAACCCCCAAACGGGAGTTTTTTGTTAGGAGCAGGGAGCAAAGCTTTTGCCCATGCTGCAATGGTACACTAAAATGTGTCGGAAGTCGCAAAAGAAATTGCCTGAATAATGCAGGAGATACTCTAAAATTACGAATTCGAAGGCTGCGTTGCAAAAATTGTAACAAGATACATCATGAGCTTCCCGATCTAATCGTCCCATACAAGAGATATGACAGCAATTGCATTGAATCAGTCGTAGTGGATGATAAAGCTTCACCAGTGCCTGCTGATGATTCTACACTTTTAAGGTGGAAAGCTTGGTTTAAAAAGTCAGCGCATCATTTTTCAGGTTGTCTGGTATCCATTGCAATACAGACTGGAAAAGGCTCTGTGGAAGATTCCTACGATTCAATGTCTCTGCTCCAAAGATTATGGCATCATGTAGGAGATGCTAAAGGTTGGCTGTCTCGTATTGTCCGTTCTATTGCAAACTCAAATAATTGGGTACATACCCGTTCTGCCTTTGTGACCTGAATGCTAAGAGATAGACTCATGTTAAAAGCTCTTTAGGAGGAAATGAACATGAGAGATCAGAAAAAAGCAGAAGCTTCAGCAACGGAACGAATGCAGCTTCTTGCACCACTATTGGCAGAGGGTCTAGATAAATCTAAGGCAAAGCAAATTAAAGATGGGATTTGTCAACAGACCGGTTTATCAGAGAGAACATTACGAAGATATCTTGAAAAATATCATAGCGAAGGGTTCTCAGGCCTTAAGCCCAAAGGAAAAGGCAGAAAAACTAGAGAAGATGCCATACCGGTACATATTTTTGAGCAAGCGGTTCTGTTACGAAGGGAAGTGCCTTCCCGGAGTGTATCCCAGATCATTCAGATACTTGAGTGGGAAGGGTTAGCCCAGCCTGGACAGATTAAGAGAAGTACACTGCAAGAAAAACTGGCTGAAAAGGGCTATAGTACCCGACATATGCGAATGTATGCTGATACAGGTGTTGCAGCAAGGCGTTTTCAGCAACGGCATCGCAATCAGCTGTGGCATTCGGACATCAAATTTGGGCCATATCTGCCCATTGGTCCTAATGGTACCAAGAAACAAGTTTACCTGGTCACTTTTGTGGATGATGCAACTCGTTTTGTACTTCATGGCCAATTCTATCCCGTTCTGGATCAGGTTATTGTAGAGGATTGTTTCCGGCAGGCTGTTTTGAAATATGGTGTGCCGGATGCCGTATACTTTGACAATGGAAAGCAGTATAGAACAAAATGGATGACTAGAGCGTGCTCAAAGCTTGGAATAAAGCTGCTTTTCGCTAAACCATACTCTCCAGAATCAACCGGAAAAATTGAAAGGTTTAATCGTGTGGTAGATTCTTTTCTGGCAGAATCAGCTTTGGAAAGGCCTCAGACCACGGACAGGCTCAATGAGCTTTTTAATGTCTGGCTTGATGAATGCTATCAAAACAAGCCCCATTCAGCTTTGAATATCAAAAGTCCAAAGACTGTTTTTCAGAGCGACAGCAAGGCATTAAAGTTTCTGGCACCTGAAACCGTTGCAAACGCTTTTCTTCATAGTGAGGAAAGAAAAGTGGATAAAGCAGGCTGTATCAGTTTTATGAATAAAAAATATGAAGTTGGTCTTCAATTCATCGGCTGTACAGTGGACGTCGTTTATGATCCTTCCGATATCACTGAGTTGATGGTTGAATATGAAGGCCACAAGCCATTCAAGGTGCATGAGCTGGTTATTGGCACAAGATCCGGACAGCGTCCCAAACTTCCGGAATACAAGCAGATAGCCTTTACCGACTGTTCAAGACTTCTTAGTGCTGCTGAGAAAAAGAATCAGGAGAGAAAAGAACAGCAGATCCAGGCGGTTTCCTACAGGTCTGTCATGAAGGAGGCTGGGACTAATGTTTGAGCAATTTTATGATTTGAGCCAAACGCCATTCTCTCGAAATATTCCAACGAATGAGCTCTATCAGTCCATCATTCTGGAAGAAACCCTAGGAAGGCTGAAATATGCAGCAGAACGGCAACTGTTTGCTGTTGTCACAGGTGATTGCGGAACAGGTAAAACTACAACGATTCGTAAGTTTAACGACAGCCTGGACACTTCCAAATATATGGTGATGTATCTGTCTGATTCCAAGCTTACTCCACGGCATTTTTACAAGGGATTATTGGAGCAGCTGGGCTGCGAGGCCAAGTTTTATCGTGGCGATGCTAAAAGGCAGTTGCATAAAGAGATAGAATTATTGCGGATGGTTCATGGACTCTTGCCTGTGGTTATAGTGGATGAGGCCCATCTACTAGATAAAGAGATGCTTGAAGAAGTACGGTTTCTTCTAAACTTTAAGATGGATGCTCAAAGCCCGATGGCACTGATTCTTGTTGGTCAAAATGAGCTCTGGGACAGGCTGCAACTCCAATCTTATGCGGCTATCCGGCAAAGAATCGATCTGCAGTGTAAACTCGGGCATTTTGACAGAGCTCAAACAGGAGAATATGTTAAACGGCATTTAACTTATGCTGGCGCCGAAAGAGATATTTTTTCCGATGGGGCCATCGAGGAGATTTACAAGTTTTCAAGCGGTACGGCTCGTCTTGTAAACAAGGTTTGCACTCATTGTATGCTTTATGGCTCACAAAACGGAAACAGGATCATTGATGATCACATGGTTAAGCGCGTTGTTCAGGGAGAATTGTCTTAATTCTCCCTCTTCCCAAAAACGAATGGTCAAATTGACACTTATGCCGTCAATTTGAGGACATTTAACATCGTCTGTTTCTGGACATCATAGGTTAGCTGCAACAATTAATTGAGGAAAAAGGGATATGTAAAGGGCTAAATTAAATACGTTTTTTTGCGCCTTTACCTCTCCCCTGTATACATCTATTACATAGCTCATAGCTTGAAAGGTATAAAAGCTAATTCCAATTGGCAATGCTATTTTAACAAATTTTATGTCAATGTTGAAAATATAACTGATATTGCTTATTAGGAAATTTGAATATTTAAATACTACCAGGAGAAGCAAATTAGCAATTATTGAAGATACAACAGCACATTTAGCA
>DOWI01000061.1 GCA_003519645.1 Oscillospiraceae bacterium | reverse complement strand
ATACCGATTGGATATCTATTTGTATTCGTGTTTATCATTTCTCTGATTTGCAGCTTGATATTTTCAAGAAAACAGAAATAAGCACAAGTTCACTGAGTACATCATAATAGGGAGCAATGAGTACGGTAACTTGCTCCCTATTTTATCGTGCGTCCGCCGGGCGCACTCTCTTTTATTAGTTGATTTTATATATTTTCCTTTTTTTCAAAAGCACCTTGTCATATGGTTGTGCAAACGGTCCCGCACATGTTTTGCTGCCATTGCGCAGGTTTCCTGCGTAGTCTTCTTCAACGATCAGTGCCGTTTTGTCAGCATTTTCGTAAACAGCTTCTGACTCAAACGATTTGCCTAATATGTCTGTTGTAATCAGGTCAACCTTCTTATCCAAATCATAATCGAACAGATTGGTAGTAAGATAGTATTCCCCATCGATCTCGGATACGTCAAACTTCACATTGCAATCTGGCACTTCAACAGCACCTTTTTCATTTTCGTATTTTCGGGCACCATTGAAATAGACATTATCATGAATATCAACAGGTAAGGTGTTATTGACATATTTCATCGGACAATCATCCGTTTGCATAAATGAGCCGGAGTTAATATCCTTATAGCCATTGTAAATGCAATTTCCAAATCCCGTCTCCTCGCTGCAATTTCCTATATATATGTTGTTGGCTACCTTGTCATCACCGCCGTATATGACCATCACACCGCCTACAAAGGTATCATGCGGCAAATGATAAGGCGTAAATCGGTTGGTGTCGCTAAACATATTCAATTTCCCGGTAAACAAATTATGCACAAAAGCGGAGCCTTGCGAAACATTCTGCAAATTGATTTTCGACAAAAATAGATTATTATCGATAACACACGGCCCATGGCAGACTTCGATAAACAAGTCTTCGACAGTGTTTGCGAAAAATGCATTTTTACTAACCCTTGCCCCCTGCGCCTGCCAATCCAGCCACAAGCCCCGATAGCAATTATGAATACAGTTGTCATCAATAATTGTGTCGATCGCACAATGGAGCTTTATTCCTGCAATTTCCGCGCCAGAGAATTCACCGCGCACATTGATGTCATGAATATGATTCCCGGTAATTTTTGAAAATGCGCCGCCCATATTTCCAACAATGCCGGCCTGACCGCAATTGTAGATTTCATTATTGCGCACAATATGGCTTCCTACGTTTTCTTTAGACCAACCGTTTTTTATATTGGTAAAAACAATCTCCGTATAGGTTTGCGCACCACCTTTTTCCGGGTTAATGGACCAGATATTGTCTTTCACATCATGCCGCTTTCCAACACTAATGCCCGAGCATTTTGAATCGCGGATGACGCAGTTTTCAATGATCCACCCCTTGCTCCAATGCGTACCGATTGCGCCGGGCTGAAACGCCGTAGGGGGCGCCCACTGCGTCGCGGCTTTTTCCATAGTCAGTCCCGACACCGTTATATAGTTGATCCCCTCTGATTTCGGGAAAAAGCAATAAGCTCTTGCATTTACTTCCATTCTATGTTCATTTGGATTCCTATCCATAAATCTTCCCCATAGTTCAGTCACTTTTTCAGAAACAACCGCAAACCAGCGGTATACCTTCTCGCCCATTGCATCTGAGGAATTTTCCATTAACGTCTCCAATGTCGCTGCTTCATACATTGCCTGCCCATCCATATATAGTTCACCCGTATGATGCGTTTGCCCCAAATCATCATACCAATCTCCAAAGATCGGATCGGCAAATGGATTATAGTCAGAAAAGATATCGTTTGGGATGGTCGCTTTCCAGACTCCATCACTGATTTTCTCCCAGTTTTCCACAAGTTCAGCCCCACTGATAATAGGACTTTCACCCTGCTTGTTGATATATGTGATTCTTTCCGCATCGCAGCTTCCCCCCATGATCGGATTAACCCACTCGCGATAAAGGCCGCCGCCAATGATTATCTTATCCCCCGGGCGGGCAATCTGCACAGCTTCCCCGATGGTCGCAAAGGGTTTCTCCATGGTCCCCTCTCCCGGAGCTTCGCACTTTTTTGATACATAATAATCCATTCTAATTTATCCTTTCGTTTATCATTATCCTCATTCCTGCACCGCCTTAGCGGCCAAGTCCATCAACCGGTTCACTCTATAGCCGCTTGGCCAGCATATTCCAATCCTCCATAAACTGACGCATCAGATTAGGCCGCCTTCTTACCGCCAACGGATGATAGGATACCATGCAGGGATACCCCAAAACAACATGCCACAAGCCTCTGAGGTCTTTCACATGAGCGTCCTTATCGTTAAACATCGTCTGAGTAACCACATCCCCCAAACAGACGATGAATTTTGGCTGCATCGTCTCTATTTGGCGAATAAGAAACGGCTTACTAAACGCTCTGACCTCTTCTTTATTATACTTGCGAAGGGGCCTGCATTTCAGCAGATAAGTTAAATAGATATCATCCGCTGTCAAATTAACTTGATGTAAGGCTGCCTGCAATGTCTGCCTAGTTCCGCAGACATATTCATTTCCATCTTTGTCTTCACGGGCTCCAGGGTTATCTAAAATAACAAGAATAGATGCCTTAGGGTTTCCTTCCCCCCAAATGACACGGGACTTTTGCGTGCATATTTCACATTGTTTATAATCGGCAGCCTCTTCCGGTAACTTGTTTTCCGGCCAAATTACCGATTCAA
>DOWI01000368.1 GCA_003519645.1 Oscillospiraceae bacterium | reverse complement strand
GGATTCAAAAACCACCACGGGAGAGAAAGCACAGGATACCGCTCCCGCTGTCAAAGAAACCAATCCGCCGAAAAATACAGACAATCAAAACGGTGGCGGCATTCAGATTGGCGATGGTGATAATCAGCAGAAATACAGTTGTGGTTCGCCCAATCACCACTGCCACAACGAAGATGCTCACGCATGGATTTTGAATCTTGAATTAGAGGGCTGTTCATATTGTGGTTCTCATTCATGCCCCAGCTTTTATGCAGTAAACGAATGGGGCGATGCCAGATACACTCCAAGCAAATGCCCTAAATACGATACAAAAAAAGATGCGGTGGAGTATTGCCAGGCCTGCGGGAAGAAAATCGGTAACGGTGATAACGATACCTGCCAAAAGTGGATTATTGATTTTACCTGCCCCACTTGCGGTGAGCTTGTCAAAGCGAACAAATGCCATACCCATTAAAATATAGAACAGCGGCACAAGGACTCGGATAAACTCCGGGTCTTTTTTTATGTCGTGGAAAGGAATGTGTGAATGAAAACAAAGCTAATCAAGTGGCTTTCAGCAATAATGATTGTCGGAATTATCATTTCCGGCTTGCCGCTTAGTACCTTTGCGCTGTCATGGAACGGCAGTTCCACAGGTGGCGGCGGTGGCGGTTCTCCCGCAGGCCCAAATGGGTATGCCGTGCGTACTACAGGCGATAACTGTCTTGGTTATCGGTTTAGTGTCGTCGATAAAAGTGGGAGCACAAAAGGCGGTACTGTAATCGATGTTTTCCGCAATAACTATTACGGCAATTTAGCATATGGTTCTGCCTATAAATTCACCGTAAAATACAACAAGAAACAGCTTATCAACAATCAGAACAACAATTATTCTACCTCAAACAATTCCTCTAACTGCCATAAAGAAGCGGATATGGGCTTTGCATCTTCCTTGCCGATACCGGGCAGTATGAATAGCTGGCAGTCCAACCACAACAACTTAAACCGTGTATTGTCCGTCCTCGGTGTGGGAAGTGTCAGCAACCTGAAAAATGGCGATAAAGTGCTTGTCGAACCGCTGTACGATGTCCGCTTGCAGTCCATCTACCATTCGGTCACAACAACAGAACTTGCGATATACGGCAAATGGCTGCTTGGCGCAAGTAGTAACGGCGGTTCAAGCGCAAACCCCAATAGCTGGGGCTTTATTTCGGCATATACAAACCGACATTACCCTAACTCGTTATATACCACGGACGGTCAAGGGTTATGGACAAACGCAAGTGCCGTAGGTTCCAGTTCCAGAGCCACTTTTTACGATATTATCAATAAAGGGTATGGTGTTGGAATCGCATACACCGAAACAAAGCCGGACTTCTCTCCCACGCTGAATGTAAGAATCTGTGAAGCATGGCCGGGCAGTGCAGGCAGCCGCAACAGTAATCATTACGGTATCAGCAACGGCAGCGCATTTTCCAATTACACTTATGGTAATGGATATCCTATTCTGGGAGATAGAGTATGGTTTGCCCTGCATTTCCCCGCCGAAAGTGAAAACTGCTATGTCCGGCAGACGGTATGGGTTGTTGGGGGCGGTTCAACTTCACGAAATGTCTGGTCTAATTCAAACACATGGTATGATGTGGCACTCTCGCCAACAACTGTTGATTCCGGACGAAGCTCCTATACCGTGAAAGCAAGGGCAGACTGGATTGACAGCAGCGGCAATGTTCTCAAATGGGGTACGGAAAAAACATTTTATGTGCCTGTCCGCCNNGCATTGTCAGCATATAAAGGTGACGGCGGAAGTTCCGGAGTGGTTTATGCCGGACAGCGTGTTTATCCTTATTACACCTTCACTTCTAATAATTCATGGACTTCCTACAACAACTTTTCAGCAAATTTATATGCATGGATAAACGGCTCATGGCAAAGAGCGTATGGAACATCCGATATGACTGCAACGGGAGTGGGTATCAGTCAAAGCAGCTCCTATAACAGATACAGCAGCCTTTACCCTTATCGTGTTCCTGACAATTCCACCAATACGGGTGGAAGCAACCGCATCCCGATTGATTTAACTTCCGCATGGTATTCAGACACAGGGCGCACCTATGAAAGCACTTGGATTGACATCCCCATTGTTAAAGCCGATGTGGAACTAACTCAAATCCGGCTGATCGGCNNATCGGGGAAAGCGGCTATTACCTTGACCCCCAAAACCTTGAAGCCGGGCAAAATGTCACAGTGCAGTACACTTACCGAAATAACACTTCCTGCACTGTCTATATCAATGGTTACAACAATGACCGCACACAGATTTCCGGCATTTATGCCATTCCCGCCTATGGCACAATCAATGTAAATGGATATTCCTTTGAAGTGCCGAACCAGCGCAGCATTTCTATTTGGGGCGGTGTTTATCTGGAAGGATTGGGGATTTATCATACCGGATATGAAACCAACGGTACGAACAATGCCCTAACCCTGACTTGCAATGTCAACCACCCGTTACTGCTTTCTCCGATTACACCCAATGCAACCTACCGCGAAGCCACAAGTGTGATTACAAGCTATTGGCTGACAAACGGATACCGCGATTCATATACTTCAGCAAACAATATCACAGTGCGTTTTCGGGCATATCGGTCAAATGGTACGCTGATTACAACGGTCACAAAAACACAAGCGGTTGTCCCCGGTAACGATATGAATCTGATTTATTTCAAATGGAATGTTCCAACGGGATTGAATTACGGGAATGTGATTGTAATGGCCGATGTGCTACAAAACGGTGTTTACTACAACCTTGTATCACGGTCATATGCCACCATGCCCTATTATTATTACGAAACACCCGACACGCAGTTTGAAACCAATGCGCCTGCCGGATTTTCCATTCCCAACGTACCGACCAACCAAACCGGGTATGCCACATGGTGGGAATACACCTACAACGGCAGCAGCTTTGTCCGCAACTATTACGGCATCGGTGTATATTCGGGCGGTACAAATACCGTTACCCCTGCAACAGGTGCTACGGCTACCCAAAACGGAAGCACTTGGGTAATGAAATCCGGCTACGGTATTTCATTGCAGGCCTATAATGCCCTAACCACTGTATCCGGTTACCAAACACCTTATAGCACTGCCTATACCTCGGCACAATATGGCTACGCCGTATTCCCCGAATATGGTTATGCTTCAACCATCGGCAGGTACCGAACATTAGAGAGAATAGGATCGTACTTTTATTTCCGTCCAAACGGAAGCTATGGCAAAGTGCATTTTACCCCTCTTTGGTATCCAGACGGAAATTATACGGTTAAGGTGATAAAATCTGACTGCTGGACCCCTGCCGGTATGATCATTTCCGAATCGGTTACAAACACGGTACAGATAAGCGGCTCGATTTATGATGATTGGTACGTCGGTCGAAAATGAGTAAATATAGTCGGTAAAGAGATGAACCCGTTCGCAACAGAATTTGCGGACGGGTTTTTACATTAGACAATACCACAGAAAGGATTTTTGAAAATGAACAAATACACAAAATTCAAGTTGGTCGGAGAACTGGAAACTTCCATCTCCGGCAAGCTGTTATATCTGATACTACTCGATGTTATCGATCAGGAAAATGAGATTGTGATTCCACAGAAAAGAATCAGTGAAGCTTTAGGGATCAGCAAAGGCACGGTGAGCCGTAATCTCCGCAGACTGAGCAGACGCGGATATATTGACATTATTCCGACTTTCAACGAATACGGCGGCAGGATGCCAAACAAATATTATGTCCGGGAGGGATAAAAATTCATGAGAATACAGCTAACCAAGCAGGAATGCCTCTGGCTTGCCGACCTTGCAAAGAAGGAAAAAGAACGGGCTGCCACGGCAAATCAAGAAATGCCCAGCCGAATATTTGAACTCCGTCGTGATAACATGGCAGACCTTGAATCCAAATTGAATACGGCAGTTCAAAAGGAAATCCAGAAAGAAAGGAACCATGCGAGATGAGTGAAAACAAGTGTAGTCCCCTCGGCAAAGAAATTCGTTTCATAAACAGCAGTTATAAAGAACTGTTCCGTATTCCCGATGGCGAGCGCATTGTCGTGACCCGACCTATGGGTGAAATGTATCCGGGATTCCAAGAGCAATGGATTGGGACGTGCAAATATCTTGACGATTACCATACCGAAATCAACGGCGAGTGCTATCATATTTGCCAGTTTGCAGAAATTCAGGAGCGTGTCGGCTCCACAGTACAGCCCGAACCCGAACCCGAAAAGGTGGGTAATTATCTTATTAACGCCCGTACTTTTGTCGGTGATAAAATATTCAAATTCGGGCATAACCCCCATGCCGCACAGCCATATGCCACATGGCAAAGTTATAAGGAAAATCCCGACCGCAACGATTGGGGGCATTATTGGAGCGACAAATCTGATGCTCGGACAGATTTTTTTCGCCGTGCCGATGCCGAACGGACAGGCAGGTCTTATGACCATACAAAACTATATAAAGAAAAGCAAGACCGAGGGGATTCTCGATAAACGCTAAAGGAGGTATGCGCCAGTGGCGACAAAATTACAACTTATCACAGCGATGTACGACCATAATGTAAAGCAGATTACCCGAACCGCCGCCGTGCCCTTTACGGCTCTCATAAGCACTTCGTCTGAGACTTTGAAGGCAGCCTGAAATGGAAGCCTTGGAACGACTTCAATGAGCTTGAAGTCGTTCCAAGG
>DOWI01000212.1 GCA_003519645.1 Oscillospiraceae bacterium | reverse complement strand
TTATTGGGGCAGGTGCGTGATGTTGAGGTGTCGCGTGACGAGCTTAGAAAGCTGATCAACGATCTTACCGCCCAGATGCGTGATATTTTTATTGATCGGTTTAACCAAATCAATGCCCATTACGGTGTTGTATTCACCGAGCTGTTCGGCGGCGGCAAGGCCGAGCTGAAGCTGACCGATCCCAACGATATTCTCAATTCGGGCATTGAAATGTATGTTCAGCCCCCGGGAAAGGTCATTCTGAATATGGATGCCCTGTCGGGCGGTGAAAAGGCGCTGGTTGCCATTGCTCTGTTTTTCGCAATCCTCAAGGTCAGTCCTTCGCCGTTCTGCGTTCTTGACGAGATTGAAGCGGCGCTTGATGACGTCAATGTAGACCGTTATGCTGCATATCTGCGGCGGATGGCAGATCAGACCCAGTTTATCCTGATTACCCACCGTCGGGGCACCATGGAAGAGGCCGATGTTCTTTATGGCGTGACCATGCAGGAGCGCGGCGTATCCAAGCTTTTGGAGCTTCGTGCAAGCGAGGTTGAGGAGCGGTTGGGCATCAAGGTGGACAAGGCGTAAAATCTACGCTACAGCATACATTGCAAACGCATTACCCTTGCGCTGTCGGGGGATTCTACCTTTCATGCATGTATAACTAGGTATAACTTCGCATTACAATTGGTTGTTAATACTCATAAAGGAGGCAATCCCATTGGGTTTGTTTACAAAGATCGGGAAGGGACTGAAAAAAACACGTGATTCCCTGATGAATTCGGTCAACTCCATGCTTCACTCTTTTACCAAGATCGACAACGAGCTGTTTGAGGAGCTGGAGGAAATTCTGATTATGGCTGACTCCGGCGCGTCAACAGCTGTAAGGATTTGTGATATTCTCCGTAAAAAAGTGAAGGAGCGGGGGATTACAGATCCGGCACAGATCAAGGGACTGCTTGGGGAAACGGTGGCGGAAATGCTGCGGGGCGGGCAGGAAATGAAGCTTAACACAACCCCGTCGGTCATTCTTGTAATCGGTGTTAACGGCGTGGGCAAGACCACCACCATCGGCAAGCTGGCGGCACGATATAAGGCGCAGGGCAAAAAGGTGATATTGGGTGCCGCCGATACCTTCCGCGCCGCGGCCATTGAGCAGCTGGATGTTTGGGCGGAGCGTTCGGGGGTTGACATTATAAAGCATGCGCAGGGTGCCGATCCTGCTGCCGTCATATTCGACACAATCGCCGCTGCAAAGGCGCGCCGCTCTGATATTATTATTTGCGACACTGCGGGACGGCTGCATAACAAAAAGAATCTGATGGAGGAGCTTTCCAAAATCAGCAGAGTGATTGAACGAGAGCTGCCGGATACCGATAAGGAAGTCCTGCTGGTGTTGGATGCAACAACCGGACAGAATGCTGTCAATCAGGCGCGTGAATTCAAAATCACTGCCGGCATTACAGGGATTGTACTCACCAAGCTTGACGGGACTGCCCGTGGCGGGGTGGTGCTTGCCATCCGTGAGGATCTTGATGTTCCGGTCAAATTTGTGGGCGTGGGCGAGGGAATTGATGACCTGCAGCCCTTTGATCCTGGTGAATTTGCCGCAGGATTGTTTTCGGAATAGCCTGGTCGTTGTAGATGGTTTTATGTCCTTCCCGGGCATAAAACACCGAAAGGATATGGTTTTGAGCATGAAATTCATTGTAGCAACCCGTAACTATAAAAAGCTCAAGGAGCTGTCCCGAATCCTCTTACCCCTTGGGATTGAAGCCGTAACCGATGCCGAGCTGGGAATTTCACTTCAAGAGGTGGAGGAAACCGGCACCACCTTTGAGGAAAACGCCGTTTTGAAAGCCGTCGCTGCCTGCAAACAGTCGGGGCTTCCTGCAATTGCGGATGATTCGGGGCTGGAGGTGGACGCACTGGATGGTGCGCCGGGGGTGTATTCGGCAAGATATGCCGGTGAAAATGCAACCGACGCCGACAGAAATTTAAAGCTTCTGGCAGAAATGGCGCACGTTCCGGAGGAAAAACGCACTGCACGTTTTGTGTCTGAAATTTGTTGCGTTTTTCCAAACGGCGATATTGTTAAGGCGAGAGGAGAATGCAGCGGGCGAATCGGTTATGAGCCTATGGGTGAAAACGGATTCGGTTATGACCCGCTCTTTCTTGTTCCCGGCGGCTTTTCCTATGCACAGCTTTCTGTGGAGAAAAAGGATGCAATCAGTCATCGTGGAAATGCACTGCGGCTGTTTGCAGTCAGATTGCAAAGCTATCTGGAGGGCAAAAAGCGAGATTGTCAGGTAGGATTCTTTTAAGGTAAACATGGTGAATATTTGCGGGAACAGAACGCCGAGGACTGTATTCGCTTGCCTCATGGAGGAAGTAAGGGCGGGATGCTGGCATGTTATTCCCCAAACGCTAGTAATATAAAAGGATGATATAAATTTGTTAACAAGTAAACAGCGCGCATTTTTACGCGCCACCGCCAATACGGTTGATCCCATCCTGCATATCGGAAAGGGGGAAATCTCGCCTGCCATGCTTAAGCAGGCCGACGACGCCCTGACCGCCCGTGAGCTTTTTAAAGGAAGGGTGCTGGAAAGCTGCGCCCTCACTGCGCGGGAGGCTGCCGAAACGGTTGCCCTGCAGACAAACGCCGAGGTGGTTCAGGTAATCGGACGCACCTTTGTGCTGTATAGACCCAACCCAAAGGAAACCAAAATCCGGCTCCCAAAATGACAATAAGTATAATTATTCAATCTAATTACTTACTGTATTAAGTTTTTGGGAAAGTTGGAAAGGACGTAACATGTATGAAAATCGCTGTTTTCGGCGGGGCATTTGACCCGATTCATCTAGGACATGTGAGACTTGCGCGTAAATTTGCCGAACGGCTGCGCTTTGACAAAGTGATACTGATCCCTTCCGCTGTTCCTCCCCACAAGCTGCGTTCGGAAATGGGTTCCCCCGCCGACCGGCTTGAAATGTGCAGGTTGGCAACTAGAAATGACAGCTTATTCGAGATTTCCGATCTTGAGATAAAGCGGGGGGGTGCCAGCTTCACAGCCGATACCCTGGAGGAGCTGAGCCGTCTATATCAGGATGCCGAGCTATATCTTATAACCGGTGCCGATATGTTTATGACGCTGGGGACATGGAACCGTTTTAAGACCATTGCCGAGAAGGCGGTTCTCTGCTCGGCTCCGCGGGACAATGCCGATGGTGCAAGGCTGCGGGAATATGCGGCTTCCCTTGAAAAAAGAGGGGCGCGGTGTATCATTGAGGATATTCCCGAAATGGATGTGTCTTCAACCGAAATACGCAAGCGTATTAAAGGGAATAAAAGCTTGAGCGGGCTTGTGCCGCCGGAGGTTGAGGGGTATATTTGGGAACATAATTTATATCAGAAAACACAGCAAACCGAGGCGGGAAATGACGCCCAGTTTATTGAAATCATACGTGGGCGGTTGACACAGAAAAGATATCATCATTCCCTTGAGGTTGCAAAGCAGGCGGCGCATCTGGCTGAGCTTTACGGAGAAGATCCAAAAAAAGCGTATACAGCCGGCATTTTACATGATATTATGAAAGACGCCGGCGCCGATGCACAGTTGCAAATCCTGGGTGACTTTGGTATAATACTCGACAGCGTCGAAATGGCTTTGCCCGGCTGTTGGCACGCCATGGCAGGCGCGGTTTTTATCCAGCACATTCTCGGCGTCGGGGACTCCGATATTATAAACGCGGTCCGCTATCACACAACCGCCAGAGCGAGTATGTCCTTGCTTGAGGAGACGATTTATTTGGCGGATTTCACATCTGCAGATCGGGATTATCCCGATGCGGATGAAATGCGCCGCCTTGCCCAGCTTGACAAAGATGCTGCTATGGAATATGCCCTAGCATATACCATCCGTGATCTGGTGGGAAAATCGGCTGTGATTCATCCGGACGCCATACATGCATATAATGAACGAATCGCTGCCAAACATAAGGGATTGGCATGAAATACGTTCATATTTACAGCGATGGAGGGATTTTGCAATGCCTCAAAACAAAAACAACAAAAAAGGGCAAGTAAACATTGCACAAAAGAAGGCCGGAGGCAAGACGGCTTCGTCAGGCAAAAAGAAGCCTTCCAAGCAATCCAAAACCGTTATTATTGTGATTCTTGCTACGATTATTATCGCCATGCTAATCTTCTTGATTGTGGGCGGTGTAATGGTCTATCAGGCTGCTTTTTCGCCCAAAAGCAAAGTCAAGGAAATCAGCGATATGACCTCCCACACCAAAACGCCGTCGGAACACAGGGATAAGGTCGCATATTATGTAGTAGGGCTGCTGGGTGAGGAAACCGAAGACCCCACCGAAATGCTGTCCATTCTCTGCTGGGATAAAGAAAAGAACACCATGAGCATTCTTCAGCTCCCGCAGGATACCTATCTCGGCACTTCGGGGCAGTGGGCGGTCAAACGCGCGGCGGATGTGTTTGGCAAGCCCAAGGAATTGGACTGGTGTATCAGCTGCCGCAGACCGTTAAAGCCCGAAGAAATATCGGACGGCAAGCATTCCCTGGATGGAACCAGAATTTCCAAGATGCCGGGCTCGGCGTCAGAGGATTTATGTGGTGTGTTCAACCATCTGCTTGGCTTGCCGGTAGACGGTTATTTTCTCTTCCCGCAGCAGGGTTTGGTCAAGCTTGTAAACCTGCTCGGCGGGGTTGACGTATCCCTTGAAAAGGCAATTAGCGTGAATGATATAAGCTATAAAAAAGGCGTACAGACACTGGACGGAGATGCAGCACTCTATTACACACTGAACAAGAGTAGCGGCATTTCGGGTGATATTGACCGTCTTGTAAAACAGCGCAAGGTGTTTATTGCACTGTTTCAGAGGTTGGCACGGCAGTCCAAGCAAAGGCTGACCAATGATTTTCTGGGTCCGCTTATGAACGGCTCAACCCCTCTGCGCACCGATTTCAGCCGTGGAAACCTCATCTCACTCATGAGTGAGATGAGCGATATACAGCCGTCCGCCATGACCGCATATATTCTTCCCGGACGCACCGGAAGAACAGGCGGCAAGACCTACTATGCCCCGCATAAATCGTCTCTGCTGCAGCTTTTAAACCAAGCATTTAATCCTTACGGCGATGAGATAACCCAGGATTCACTGCCGGCGCTTACCGAGTTGGGCAGCGGAAACCCCATGGATATGCGTAAACAGGTAATGTCTGATCTTGTTGTGGAGCAGGCCGGAGCGGTTACCACCACAAAAGAAGCCACCACTACAACCGCAAAGTAGCCTGAGAATTAGAATGATATTTTGAATATATAGAATACTATAGAAGCAAGCTAAAAGTATTTACTTCAGCCCGAGAAAACACCGAAAGGACATTGATTTTTATATGGAATCTAGAGATTTAGCAAAGCAGGCAGTAATCTCTTTGGATAAGCATAAGGCGGAGGATATCCGAATCATCGGCATTAGGGATATTACCGTGATTGCAGATTATTTTGTGATTGCAACCGGAACCAGCTCGACACAGGCAAAGGCGTTGGCTGATTATCTGGAAACAGAGCTGGCGGAGCAGGGAGTAAAGCCGCAGCGCATTGAAGGCTATTCTTCTGCAAATTGGATTCTCATGGATTACGGAAGCATGATTGTTCATATCTTTTACAAAGAAACACGGGACTTTTATAATCTTGAACGGCTNNAGCAGCTTGAGTTGTCTGATTTCCTGGACGCTGCATCCCAAGATGAATGATAAAACACGATGATACGGGCACCAAACCCCGCTTAGAAAGGACATGGCACTTATGAAATACGATCACGCATCCATTGAAAGCAAATGGCAAAAAGTCTGGGAGGACAACAATACCTTTGCGGCTTTGTCTGATACCGACAAGCCCAAGTTTTATGCGTTGGTCGAATTCCCCTATCCATCGGGTCAGGGACTGCATGTGGGGCATCCCCGTTCCTATACGGCACTTGATGTCGTGGCGAGAACCCGCCGTCTGCAGGGATATAATGTGCTCTATCCCATGGGATGGGACGCCTTTGGTCTTCCCACCGAGAATTTTGCAATAAAAAATCATATCCACCCTGAAATCGTAACAAAGAATAATGTTGCCAGATTCAAATCCCNNTATAAATGGACGCAGTGGATCTTTCTGCAACTCTTCAAGCATGGTCTGGCGTATAAAAAAGAAATGGCGGTCAACTGGTGTACCTCCTGCAAGTGTGTGCTTGCAAATGAGGAGGTTGTTTCGGGTGTCTGCGAGCGCTGCAGCGGCGAGGTGGTTCGCAAGGTCAAAAGCCAGTGGATGCTGAAAATCACCAACTATGCCCAACGTTTGATTGATGATCTTGATTTGGTGGATTATCCCGAGCGTGTCCGCGCCCAGCAGGTTCACTGGATTGGGCGTTCAACCGGTGCACAGGTTGCTTTTGATTCCACCGCGGGTGATCCGGTTATGGTTTATACCACCCGTCCCGATACCCTGTTCGGTGCCACCTATATGGTAATGTCTCCTGAGCATCCCCTCATCGATACATGGGCGGATAAGCTGGAGAATCTTGATGAGATTCAGGCGTATAAGGCTGAGGCTTCCAGAAAATCTGATTTTGAGCGTACCGAGGTGTCAAAGGATAAGACCGGTGTGGAGCTTAAAGGTGTACGCGCGGTGAATCCTGTCAACCGACGTGAAATCCCTATTTTTATTTCGGATTATGTTCTGGTTTCCTATGGGACAGGTGCAATTATGGCGGTTCCCGGGCACGATACCCGTGACTGGGAGTTTGCCAAAGCCTTTGACCTCCCGATTATCGAGGTGGTACAAGGGGGAGATGTTGAAAAAGAAGCCTTTACAGACTGCGATACCGGTGTAATGGTCAATTCCGGTTTTCTGGATGGTATGTGCGTTGAAGATGCAAAGAAAGCCATTACGCAGTGGCTGATTGATAAAGGAATTGGAGAAAGCAAGGTCAATTTCAAATTGCGGGACTGGGTGTTTTCCCGTCAGCGTTACTGGGGTGAGCCCATTCCGATTGTCAACTGTCCGCATTGCGGTTATGTTCCGGTACCCGAGGAGGAGCTGCCGCTGCGCCTGCCTATGGTTGAGAGCTACGAGCCTACCGAAAACGGGGAATCACCCCTTGCAGCCATAAGCGAATGGGTGAATGTTGCCTGCCCGCAATGCGGCGCGCCCGCAAAGCGGGAAACCGACACCATGCCCCAATGGGCGGGTTCGTCATGGTACTTTCTTCGGTACGCCGATCCCCACAATGATCAGGAGCTTGCATCCAAAGAGGCGCTCAAATACTGGACGCCCATCGACTGGTACAACGGCGGAATGGAGCATACAACCCTTCATTTGCTTTACAGCCGTTTCTGGCACAAGTTCCTGTATGATATCGGGGTTGTGCCCACGCCCGAGCCTTATGCCAAGCGAACCAGCCACGGCATGATTCTCGGCGAAAACGGCGAGAAGATGTCCAAGTCAAGGGGCAATGTCGTGAACCCCGATGAGATTGTTCACGAATACGGTGCGGACACCATGCGCCTATATGAGATGTTTATCGGTGATTTTGAAAAGGCTGCGCCCTGGTCAAGTACAAGCATCAAAGGCTGCCGCCGTTTCCTTGAAAGAGTATGGGGGCTGCAGGACAGCATTATACCGGATGAAACCATTCGTCCCGAGCTGGAAACCGCATTTCATAAGACCATACGCAAGGTTGGCGAGGATATCGATAACCTGAAATATAATACCGCCATTGCGGCTTTGATGGCGCTGCTCAATACCGTTTCCGATGCGGGCGGGATCACGCAGGGGGAATACCGTATCCTGCTTACTTTATTAAACCCGTTTGCACCCCACGTCACCGAGGAAATTTGGGAAGGCATGAAGTTCGGGAGACAGCTTGCCTATACCCAGTGGCCCGACTATGATGCGGCCAAATGTGTGGAGCAGTCGATTGAAATTGCGGTTCAAATCAACGGCAAGGTGCGTACTCGTATCACAATCGCCGCAGATTTGGATCATTCCGCCGCCATTGCGGCTGCCAAGGCGGATGAGAAAGTTGCGGCTGCAACCCAGGGAATGCAGATCGTAAAGGAGCTGTATATCCCCGGAAAATTGGTTAATCTTGTGATAAAGCCGGTGTAAAAACACTCGTCTATCACATCGAGGATATTGATATGTGCATTGTCGATATGTGTCGTTAAGAAGCGAAACATCGGCGGTATAAAGGTCTTGACTAAAATATTAGGTTGTTGTATAATTTATGTTATACAGTTTGGTGATTACCCCTGCCTGTATGGCGGAGGGAGGGAATATAGATGTCAGAAATTCGTGTAAAAGAAAACGAAACCTTGGACAGTGCACTACGCCGATGGAAAAAGTCCTGTGCGCGTTCCGGAGTTCTTGCTGAGGTGCGCAAGAGAGAGCATTATGAAAAGCCCTCTGTGAAACGCAAGAAGAAGTCTGAGGCCGCTCGTAAACGCAAGTTTAAATAAAATTCAAATGAAAAAGCGGGCAGCAGTGCCCGCTTTTTGGTTATACGGATATATTTAGCCCCAAAAAAGGGTGTGGGATCTGTGGCATTGATTGAAAACGCTGTTGATTCATGGTGTGTTGAATCGGTATAAGCAATTATTGTATTGCTATTAAGACAGAACGTTCATATAATATGATTATATACCAGTATAACACAAACATATATCTGCTTATGCAGGGAGTTTTCCCTGCCAAAACACATGGATATGGAGAGGCTTATGTCATTTTTGCATCCGGATTTGCTCAAAAACAACATAACTGAAATAACCTTTAAAGACCTTGAAAAGCTGGGTGTGCGCGGGCTGCTTCTTGATGTTGACAATACCCTGACCACACACGGCAGTCAGGTGCTTGACCCTGCTGTATCGGCGTGGCTTGAAAAGATGAAGGATAAGGGCATCGGGCTTACCATCGTATCCAACGCTGTTTCTAAACGTGTCGGGCCGTTTGCGCGCAGGGTGGAGCTGCGGTTTATTTCAGCTGCATGCAAGCCGCTTCCCATTGGATTTATTCGGGGTGCCAAAAGGCTGGGGATTCCCCGTAGGGAATGTGCCGCTGTGGGTGATCAGACGTTTACAGACATTCTCGGTGCCAAGCTGGCGGGGGTGAAAACCATTCAGCTTTTACCCATTCTTCCCGAACAACAAATCTCATTTCGGTTTAAAAGACGGTTGGAACGGTATATTATTAAGGGATACCGGAAAAAATTAGAGAAAAAAGATGAAAATCCGAGGAGATTATGATGGAGCAGGCGAGGTTTGGACCGGCAGGCAACAGCAATGCTTTTTTTGAAAACGGAAACAAAGCTGTGGCGCAAGCCCCGGAGTGGGTTGCGGGCTTGGGACTGAACGCTTATGAGTATCAGGGCGGTCACGGCATTAATATTAAACAAGAAGGGGCACGTTTGCTTGGAGAAAAGGCGGCAAGCTGCGGAGTGGCTTTGTCGGTGCATGCGCCCTATTATATTTCACTTGCATCGGAAGATCCTGCCAAGCGTGATAACAGCCTTCGATATATTCTGCAAAGTGCCCGGGCGATCACATGGATGGGTGGAAGCCGGATTGTGGTGCATCCGGGAGGGTTAGGGGGTCTGTCGCGATCGGAAGCCGTGCAGCTTGCAGGCGACACCCTAATCAGGGCGCAGGAGCTGTTGGATGACGAGGGGCTTTCCAAGGTCAGGATTTGCCCTGAAACCATGGGGAAAATGAATCAGCTGGGTGACTTGGATGAGGTAATCTCCCTTTGTATGCTTGACGAGCGGTTTCTGCCCTGTATTGACTTCGGACACCTGAATTCCCGCGCCACCGGCGGCGTAAATTCTCGAGACAGATTTGCCGCGGTACTTGATAAAATTGAATCGGCGCTGGGGAGAGAAAGAGCGTCCATGATTCATATTCATTTTTCAAAAATCGAGTATACGGCAGCCGGTGAAAGGCGCCATTTGACCTTTGAAGACAGTCAATTCGGACCGGAACCCGAACCACTGATGGAGCTGATTGCTGAACGTGAATGGACTCCGACGGTAATCTGTGAATCCCGCGGCACGCAGGATAACGATGCCCGAATTCTCAAGCTGCTGTATGATGGGTACAGATTAGCCCAAGAACAGAAATAAAATTGCATGGGCTTACGTCCTGCCCTAATGCAGGGTGATTTTTCCTACGCATTGCAATCGTTTTCGCACCAAACCTTACCACCCCAGGGCACGCATTGCGTGCCCGGAAGGAATGATAATCATGATGAAAGTTCTAATTCTGAATGGTCCCAATCTGAATCTGCTCGGCATGCGCCAACCCGGGATTTACGGAACCGACAGCTACGACACCATCTGCAAGCGAATTGAACAGCGTGCCAAGGAGCTGAAGCTTGAAGTGCAGTTTTACCAATCCAACAGCGAGAGCGCGCTGATTGACCGCCTGCATGCCTGTATCGGTGAGGTGGATGGCGTTGTCCTGAACGCCGGTGCGTATACCCATACAAGCTATGCGCTGCGGGATGCGATATCCGCAATCTGTTTGCCGGTCATTGAGGTGCATCTGTCAAACATTCATGCTCGTGAGTCGTTTCGCCACACATCGGTTATAGCGCCGGTTTGCCGCGGGCAGATTTCAGGCTTGGGTGTAATGAGCTATCTATTGGCATTGGATGCGCTTGCGGAAATGAAAACCGTGAAAGGACATGAATCTTGTGATGACAAAGGTTGAAAAGCTGGCTGCGGCGCTTCCCCAGGAGGTTGACGGAGCGATTATTACAAGCCC
>DOWI01000153.1 GCA_003519645.1 Oscillospiraceae bacterium | reverse complement strand
CATGGCACCATATTGGCTATCATGGAATCTATGAGGCTGCAGGGGAATGTCGCCGGGCAGGCTTAAGAATTTTGAAAACGCATACAATGTATTCGAAGAGTATTTGAGGGACAACAATATTACCGAGATTGATAAAAGTCTTTTCCTAGAATATGGGTACGCCCAAACTGGTCAGCGTTTTGAACGTTTCGAGTGTGTCACATCAGATGGTAAGGTTGACTACCGTATGCGGCCATTACTGCTATTACTGCGTTATTTGCAAGACGGACAATTTCACCCTGATGTTCGGGGGACGAAACCATCCTTCGTCTGCCCGGCATGTTTCAAGTCAGAATACGAAGCTTTCTGCGATGAATTGATTTATCGTGGATACAGTAATGCAACGATAGAATCAAATACCCAAAAAGTGCAGCTTTTAATAAAGTTCTTGGTAACGCAAGGAGTTACATTAATACCAGAAAATACCATTCGGCATATTGAGAATTATTTGGAAACTATTGAAAACAAAGCAGTCAAGTATGTTGGAACTTTCCTGTATGTATTCAGAAATTTCTTCTCGTTTCTATATGAACGAGGGTATATCGCAGTTGATTTGGTTCCCATGCTCCCTAAAATACGTACTCCCCGCAATGCTTCGATCCCCTATGTCTGGTCTAAAACAGACATACAAAAGTTGCTCTGTGCAATAGACCGCGAAGACCCCAAAGGCAAGCGCGACTACGCAATACTTTTGATTGCTATCCGACTGGGTCTCAGAATTGGTGATATCAGGAGTCTTAAGAAATCATCGATAGACTGGAACCGGAAAACAATAAATCTAAACATGGTCAAAACCGGTCAGCCAATTGAATTACCATTACTAAAGGATATCGGCTGGACCATCATCGATTATCTGCAAAATGGTCGCCCTGCCACAAACAGCGAATGCCTATTTTTCAGACATAGAGCACCTTTCAACGCATTTGGAGATCGAAACGCCTTCAACAAAGAGCTACATCGATATATTCTAAAAGCAGGTCTAAATATACCCGGAGAACAGCGGCATGGAATATACTTGTTGAGAAGCACATTGGCAGGGAACATGCTCGAAATTAAGTCACCACTGCCCATCATATCGGAAGCGCTGGGCCATCAGTCCGTCAATACTACAAGCATATACCTTAAGATCGACATTGAGGGGCTACGCAAATGCGCGCTCGATCCGGAGGAGGTGTTTGCCGGTGAAAGCAGTCTATGAATGGAAAAGCGGATTTGCGGAGGCCGCGCAGAACTATATTTCACTCAAGCATCAGACTGGAATGAAATTCGAAATTCAGGAACGCTACCTGCGTCACTTCGACACATTTTATTACAGTAATGGATTTGAAGGGAGCACATTGACAAAAGAAATTGTCAATGACTTTATCTATGACCCAAATGAACGGCCTGTCTCGCACCACAACAAAGAAGTGGTGATGCGAGACTTCGCAATATATTTGCCTGACAGAGGCTATCATGCGTATGTGACGGAAGTCAAGACTGTGCTTCCACGCTGTAAATTCATCCCGCACATTTTCACGGATGACGAAACTGCCGGATGTTCACAGCCATAGACCACTATCCGCAAGCGCGCATTTTCTGTTAAGTGTTCGTGTTGTTTGCTTTTTTTCGATTGCTCCATCATGTTCAAAATCTCCGGTCTCCCTTTCGGGGAATAGCTTTCCGGGGTCTTTTTTATTTTTTAAATAGGTTCACTCACAATTCTATCCTCCTTTTCGGACAACGTAGGGTTATCTGAATAAAAAGCGTTTTTACTGTTCTTAACTATCCCAATTATCAAGAATATCTTTTACAATAACCCGTGCTTGTTTTTCCAACTTTTTATTTTCTTTTAATGCTATCACTAATTCACATCGCTGTGTTACATCCCAAACCGGTGCTGAATTATAGTTAAAGACAGCAGTTGTTTTTTCATATGGAACTGCTGATAGTAAATTCTCAAGCATCTTCTTATTGATTTTTGTTGTTTCCAAAAGTTTTACTTTGTTTTCGCCATAGAGTAAATCAACGCTTACATTAAGATATTTATATGCTGCGCTGCGGGCATCCTGCATTGATCCAATATGATATTGATCACAACCACATTTCGCTTGATATTCGGCTTTGCCAAGTTCAAACCCTTGAATTAAAATATCATATGCATCATAACCAAATTTATGGTGTTCTTCTTCATAAGAAACAGGAGNNAATACATCCGCAATAGGTGTTATCTCTCCATTCCCCCCACTTAAGCATAGGAATACCATCAATATAGCTACCACCGTTAGCAGTTCTTACTTCATGTGATTTTGCTACTCTGACTTTTCCCGCGTTTTCTTCTACCATGCATAATATCTCCGGTTTATGCTTAAGTGAATATCCTTCGTGGTTGCTTGCTTCCCACTTTTCTCTTGTAATTAGCATTTTACATCCTGTAAACTCGATAGGATTTCCATTTTCATCGTTCACAAAGGAGGCTTTTTTACGAATCTCAACAACCTCCATCCCAAGAGCTTTCAGCGGTGCGATTTGTTCTTTACAATTCAAAGGATTCCCGGCAGTTACACCGTTTACACCCAGCTTCTCAAAGGCATATTGCGTCATGAGTGAAAGCGCTTCGGTGTCATGGTCATTGTCCTGATAAACAGTATGCCAGACATGACCTAAATCTAAAATACCTTTATCTGTCACGCTGTTATATGCAATAAATCCAATTAACTTCATAGAAGGCTTCAAGCAAACAGCGTAATAGATATCCCCNNGGCGGCATCTTTACAGCCCTCTAAATCGGTCGGCCATTGATGATCAAAGTTTTTCATGCTTGACTGCGCCCGGTCAAGCGATAATGCCAATACTTGCTCTGCATCCTCAGCGGTAAACCGGCGTATGACAAGCCTGTCCGTTTCCATGAAAAACGGCTTGCCGACGCATTCATAAACCAAAGCAGTGTTGTCGTTGATTGCCTTTGCCAGCTTTAGAATTTCGGGGAGGCTGGTTGGTGAAAAGTCCTGCGGAAGCGGGCAGGTTTTAAGCTTTTTCAATGCGCTCATTTTGATTCCTCCTCGAATACAGCTAATATGTCATCGCACAACCCGCCCATTTTACGTAGAATGTCTGCGATATGGCTTCGGAACTCATGCGTTTTAAATTTATCTATAGGCGGATAAAACCCACCTTGTAAACCCCAGATTTCCTGCCGGTAATTCTGCATTTGTTTGTACAGCGGTAACAATTTTGCCGCTATCGTCATANNGTCATATCGGGATATTTCTCTACGGTTTCCTTAAAGAAGTCATATGCCGAGCTTGTGCAAACACAGCAGTAAGGGGAACAATGTAGGTTCCAGCAGATATTATTTAACTCGTCATCGGATTTGTTTTCAAAGTAAGTATCGTCATCAAGCGTTTCAGCCCAGATTTCAAACGCAGCTTTGCCGAAAACATAACGCCCGTTTCCGTTTTCAGCCGATGGCAAGGTCAAAAACATAGGAATGCTTTCTATGATGTTTTTACATACCTGCTTTGACTTGATTTTTGAAATGGGTTCACCTGCGAAGAACACGCCTTTTACATTATCTANNTAACGCATTTGCGATTGTTGAATAACCATATTCATCTATAGTCGGCTTGCCTTCCGTGTTATAAAGATTTACATACAGTACATCGTTTTCATCATAACCGCCAATAAGACAACCTTCCGGTAATATACCTGTGTAATTGCTCCAGTCCTTTGGCTCGTTGACAAGTCCCCAAGCTAAAACGGGGATGCCTTTATCCACGGATGCTTTAATAGCGTTCATCACCGCACGAAAATCCTTTTTTATCTGTGCGTTGGAAATATAGATGCATTCGTAACCAAAGGCAGAATAGGCACTTTTAACAACTTGCGGAACAAAGAAGTAATTGGTCACGCCGCTGTCGCACTGCACATTGTTCGGATTACCCTTATCGGCGGCATACAGATAGGTGAAATTGTCGCCGGTGAAGTTGGCATAATAATGAAAATCTTCTATTTCCGAACCGAGTTTTAACCCAACGGAACAGATAGCAGAACATAAAAAATAGTTTTGCCAAGGCTCAATTTTCTTGTATTCGCTTATCTTGTTGGATGTCCGTGGCGGCTCACCACCGTTAAACGGGTCGGCAATGGTATCGGACATAAAAGTCGCATGCTGAGCCATCGTTAAAATCTCCGGCTTCACTTTCGGCGAATAGCTCTCCGGGGTGTGCTCTATCTTTTTTACAGGTTCGCTCATATCGTTACATCCTCCCTATGTCTTCGAACAACCAAGGACGGTCGCTCCTTTGGAGTATATTTTACCATTCATAAATCACGTTGCGTTATCCGTTTTTGTCATTTTTATGAGTTTGTATAATTTCATTCGGATATTATCGGCATCATATTTCCCGTTTAGCGTTTCATAAACTGCAAATCCCGGCTGCCTGTCTTCATGGACAATGCTATTATTTGTTAACCATGTGTTAATTTTTGCTTTGCCCATACTTGTATCACCGAAGCAGTCATCCGGCAGTGNNCAGGACGGCATATTGTCCCGCAGGAATACGCAAAATCTTCAAATTGCTTCCAGGGGGCAGTTGAAGCTTCTCCCCGAATTCCACTCCACATTCGTAGACATTATCATAGGCACACACATAAAAGCATCGCGCACTTCGTATCAGTAATGGATAACTCTCCTGCAAAAAAGCCATTACCCTTTCCGACGCTTTGCGTTCGGCCCCTGATCCCTTTTCCCTGGCAATGATAAAGGTCATTTCCGGTATTTGTGAGATGATTATATGCTGCGCTGTCTTTCGTTTTTTAACAGGTAGATAAAGCTTCAGCTTATGCGGTTTA
>DOWI01000431.1 GCA_003519645.1 Oscillospiraceae bacterium | reverse complement strand
CCGATAGTGAGATCAGTATATTTTTAAAATAACCAACACGTCTGTTTACATTCTGCTCTACTCTTATACCAAAAAAGCCGATACTTACAAGGGACGGCTTGCACCCAAATAAATACATAGTCACAAAATGTCCGGCTTCGTGCATGGCTGAGGCTGCCACGCACCAAGCCGGAATACCAGTTTTGTCGATTGTAAAAATAATCACAAGGGCTGCCGGAAACAGAATACCCAACCGAAATTCTATATCCGAAACGATAATTTTAAACATAATCTTTTATCTGTATGACGCCGGATGGATCATACGCTGTCCCATTTAATGTCACTTCTACATGTAGATGCGGGCCGGTAGAATCTCCGGTCGATCCCATTCGGGCCACGACCTCGCCCGCACGTATTACAGCATCCTCACCTACAAGTATCTGAGAACAGTGTGCATAAAGCACCTTTAAACCGTTTCCGTGATATATCTCCACATAATTGCCGTAGCTTTTATTTTGTCCTACTTCACTGACAACACCAAAAAATAACGAGTGTATCGGCGTGCCATAGTCTGCGGCAATATCCAGCCCCTGATGAAAGCCCTCTTCACCGCTGGTCGGGTTGCTCCTGTATCCAAAATAGGATGTGACCTTACCGGTTTCTAGTGGCTTACATGCCACCCTGTTGATTTTTATTGGCACAAATGTTGCCCCTTCAGGTGCATAAAGTATCTTTCTTTGTGAAACCGGAATATCATTACCGCCCGTCGCTTTTNNGAAGCTGTCACGGATGCGCCTGTGCCCGGCGGCTCTTTATCAATCGTCCCGGTTGTTTCGGTTCCCGTTGTCCCGGACGTTTCATCGGTCGGATTGCTTTTATCAGTCGCGGATTCACTTGGCACTGTTGTACTGCCTACAGTTGTTGACTTTGAACCGGATTCCTCTTTATCCGGATCTTCTGACGGCGCTTCAATCAATGCTGCCAATGTTGCAATAATTGAATTGCTCATGATTGCTTTATTAAAGCTTTGGCGAAGCTGAGTAAAAGATTTTCCCCCAATTACACGAAACAGAAGTACAATCAATATGACAACAACACAAGATATACTTTGAACCGCAATAAGTTGCCATCCGGACGACTTGTTCTCCCTTTGTTTACTTGTGTATTGCATTCTTCGTGGCCGCCTGTCTTCCGGCATTTTACTTCACTCCTTTTGGGGGTGAGTAATTTTCAGTCAGCGGTAAGCGCCCCTACGCTTGTAGGGGCACGCATTCTGTCCATTTCAACTCACCCTAAGGGCGTATAAAATTGTTAAATAATATCGCCTAACATTTTAATTGTTACCAGTATGCATTATTGTTTGCTAGACAATAATGCAAATCAAGCCGCTGCAACCTTCATTAATAATACGTTCAACCGTTTCCTTAAGCTTAATTCGGGCATCGCCCGGCATTCTATATAGCTTATTATGAAGTCCTTCATTAACTAGTCCGTACAGGGAGGTTCCGAAAATATTAGACTCCCAGATCTTCCCGGGACTTTCCTCGAATTCTCTGAGCAGATAATTGACAAGATCCTCTGATTGACGTTCAGAACCAACTATAGGGGATACCTCAGTTGTGATATCGGCTTTCAGCATATGAATCGATGGGGCCTGTGCGCGGAGCCTGATACCGTATCTACCGCTCTGGCGGATGATTTCAGGTTCATCAAGCATCATTTCCTCAAGTGCCGGCATTACGATCCCATATCCGGTAGCCTCCACCTCATCCAGAGCGTTTTTAACCTTATCATATTTTTTCTTGACAGCAGCCAGCTCTACCATATGCGACATCAACGACGCTTCACCATCGATTTCAAGCCCTGTGGTTTCTCCAAGCACCTTATAGAATAGGTCCGGGTTGAGCGAAACATTCAGTCCCGCACTGCCTGTACCAAGCTCAACTGATGTCATTCGAGCATTCTCCACATACTCACAATTGACGATTTCATTGGTCATGGATGAAACCTTGCTGATCTTGGTTGCTCTTTCGGCTGCAGAACGGATGGTATCAAACACAGCACGACGAATTGGATGATTCTTATCAAGCCCTGATAACCATCTCGGTAGCTCTACTCCGATTTCCCGAACCGGAAATTCAAATAGCACCTTCTCAAGAATACGGCGAATTTCATTTTCGGTCATCTCAAGACAGTTTACAGGATAGACAGGTACTCCGTATTTTATTTCAAGCTCGCTAGCCAGCTGAACCGCTTCTACAGAGGTGGGGTTTATTGTATTTAATAAAACAATAAACGGCTTATTGATTTCCTTCAGCTCAGAGATAACGCGCTCCTCGGCCTCAGCATATTCTTCGCGGGGAATCTCAGTAATACTTCCGTCGGTTGTGACAACCAAACCAATGGTGGAATGTTCATTAATCACTTTTTGTGTGCCGATTTCAGCAGCCATGTTAAAAGGAATTTCTTCTTCAAACCATGGAGTTTTAACCATACGCGGCGCGTTGTCTTCAATATAACCAAGCGAAGACGGAACTATGTAACCCACACAATCTATCATTCTGACATTCATTGTAGCCGTTCCGTCAATTGTAATTGTTACTGCCTGCTCTGGAATGAATTTGGGTTCAGTCGTCATGATGGTACGTCCTGCCGCTGACTGCGGCAGTTCATCATTGGCACGCTCGCGGCGGTAGCTGCTATCAATGTTTGGAATCACAAGAGTATCCATAAACCGCTTTATAAAAGTGGACTTACCTGTACGTACCGGTCCGACGACACCGATATAAATGTCACCCTGGGTACGCTGGGCAATCGTATCGTAAATATTTGTTGCTTCCATTCTCTATTCCTCCTTTCAACATAATGGTACAAGCAGCATAGTATCTTTTGTCAGAACATCACCGCTCAGTGCGTTTTCTTCCATTACCGCATCCATTGAGGTGTGACAAGCTTTGGCAACCTCCCAAATGGATTCGCCGCTGTTTGCATAATATATTTTTAATGCAGCTTTTTCGTTTGGAAATGCAGCATTTTCATCTACCATCACTGAGGATACGGCAACCATACTATCATCTGAGAAACAACGCCGTACGACATCCATCTGCGCCCGGATTTCCAGTTGCTCTGCTCCAACCATGTTATAGTCTACACTCGTTATCGCCATATCTGAAGAAACACTGGTGCAGTTATCATCATATTCCAGATTGAAATCAGCAGGTCTTTCATAAAACGAAATGATGCCTTCACCATCCTTTGCCAGCATGTAGATCATCAAACGACCTGCGATATGAGAAATACCGCCCTCACAACGCTCGGAAATCGGCGATACATCACACCAGACATCAATAATGTTGGTGACGCCATCCGAAGGCAAGTCAAAGGTTTCACGAATCGTAGATGCGTCTCTATGAATTGCCATAAGATGACTGGTATCAATCCGTTTCCTCTCCAGCATAACAGGGCAGCTTGATGAATAGGCGTCTGATACGATTTCGCACATTCCCGTTTTGTAACAATCAACCGCGGTTGTCATCTTGATATTAACCTCTAAAAGCCTTCCCTCACCGTTTTGATTGGAACTAATGTGAATATCTCTTGAAATCACATCGGGGCGTATATCGCACTGCCATTCCTCATCAATCCCCTCAATATCAATAATCTGACTGAATGGGATTTCATGCCTTGTTTTCCGTGCTTCACCCGTTGTTACATCACTTGTATATAAGTTGCTGATATGAAGCTCGCCTTTGATGATTGCTTTGTTGGTCATAATCTTGCAGTCGCTCAAAACCGGAACGCACTCGCTGCGAATCAGCACTTCAGCTGCAGGCTGATTTTCGCCCAGCTCAAGCACCTCGCTTACTGTAAAGTTCTTTTCCGCAGACATAACGGGAACAGAATAGGTTACGACATTTTTACGGGTATACATTGTATCTCCGTTAATTGTCGAAACGACCTCTTCTCCCCCCTCAGCCGTCATCTTCAATTTTACTGTAAATGCGCCGTGAACATCCAGCCGCCTCGGGCTGACAGCCCTGCAGTTGACATATTCAGTTTTCGCTGTTACACGGATTACAGGATTAACGGCCCCCGATTTCACAGAAAAAGTACTGGTAAACGGTTTTGTAATCTCGCAGTTGCGCACGCACCGACGTGCCTCGTCTAGATAGAGCACTTGAACCATTGCCGTCCCATCAACAATGAGACGGTCGCCGCTGAGCTGCTTGGATTGAACTACCGGTGTTAGCGTACATTTGAGTACTGCCGCAATGTCTGGATAGTAATCCGGCAGGACAAAATCGCAATCGACCGGACGCTCGTCAAACCCGTCATACAAGGTTTCGGTGACCGCGATTGCCTTGTTTATTACCTTATAATCCATGAAGGCTCCTCTCCTTTGCGATTTCTCTACAACCAAATATATTCGACATGTCCATCAAGTATGCAGTAAGCACTGAGATTTTGATAAAATAAATTTTTTACTAAAGGAATTTTTTATTTCTGTCATAGTATTGTATAAATTTCTTTAAATGCTATAATGAGTTGGTATTTATTATCTATATTGGCAGGTGCGCGTAGATATGACCATATTTTTCAAACGAGTTCTATTCATCCTGTTTTGTTTTTTTATTATAGTCTATTCGGTTCAAGCAGACAAAAAGGATGAATACAGTGAAAAAAAGATAAGAAAGACGGCTGCATCTCTTTCGATTACAATATACAACAATCAAAACACAAAGAAAATCAAGTCACTAACTGACAATAACGTTTCCACTGTATGGAAATTCAGCAAAGGAAATGTACTTCATATTAAATCCACAAAAAGTATTGGTGCATTATACATACTATGGGATATTGAACCGGTGGAATGGACAATTATTCAGCCGAATAAGACAGCCACAATCCAAGATGTAACTTCTACCACTACAAACAATACCAACAACACTACTTCAACCGCCCTGGAAAACAACACAATCGCCTCAACGAGTACAACTCCTTCTAAAAATACAGCGACTAAAACAGAGCTTTCGGAGAATACGACTGCTTCAGATGAACATTCTCAAAATGATACAGTATACAGAGGGGGAACAAACGGGTTTTTACATGAGCTTGCTGTAATCGATCGCCCCAGCGGTTCATTAACAATGCATTTTAATAAAAGCAAGGGCAGTATCGCAGATATATTTGCATTTGAAGCAGATCAAATTCCGGATTGGGTGCAGCAATGGCAGCCAATGCTGGATAAAGCAGATATGCTGGTATATCCGGCCCATGCAGATGATGAATTGCTTTGGTTTGGCGGTACTTTACCGGTATATGCGGGTGAATACAAGAAAAAGGTTCAAGTCGCATACTTAATCCGCCACGGTAAAGCGCTGAATGAATTTCATAGAAACCATGAGCTGCTTGACGGCCTTTGGAAAACAGGTGTGAGAAATTACCCCATGATTTCCGATTTTGAGGATTACTATTCATCAAGCCTTAAGCATGCGAAAAAAATATATAATGAAGAAAAAATGCTTGAGTATTCTGTTATGCTGCTTAGGCGCTTTAAACCCGAAGTCGTTGTGGGACACGATCCAAACGGCGAATATGGGCACGGTGTGCATATGCTGTGCTCTAAAAGTCTTCAGGATGCCATTTCGATTAGTGCCGATCCTTCAAAATTTCCGTCTTTGGCATCAAAATACGGAACTTGGAAAATCAAAAAATGCTACCTACACCTTTATAAAAAGAATCGTATTGAGATGGACTGGAATGTCCCGCTAAAAGCTTTTGAAGGCAAAACCGGACTTGATATTGCAAAGGAAGCCTATAAGTTCCATACATCACAAAACAGTAAATGGTTCCGTGTAAAAGGAAAGGGAAGCAAATATGATTGTCAGAAATTCGGGTTATATCATACTATAGTTGGAGCCGATATAGCTAAAAATGATTTTTTTGAACATATCGATCCGGTTATTCCGATAACGACCGCGGCCAAAACAACGATTACTTCTCAAACTACACATAAAACTACAACCACTACAGCTTACGTTTCTACTACAACCAGTCAAACCAAACCAACCACTGAACCCATCGTGACAGCCGTAGACAAACCCGTAAGCATGGATAACTCCATGCACCATTATGTATTTATCGGTTTTATGTCAATACTGATTTCTGTCTTCACGGCAGCCATTATTTTTATAATTCGCCATGGTGTAATACAATTAACAATTTGATTTCAAAACCTTAACTTTCAAAAAATCCACCTCGGATTGTAGATTTAACTGCTCCCTAAGGGGCTGCCGGCAACTGTTTATATACTCTTTCATCACTTCGGCTGGTGTCTTTTCCATACAAAAAGCTTCTTTTCAGATTTGAATTATTTCTAAATTCATATCTAAAAAGAAGCTTTCATTCACTTTTCATGACTTTTTTATTTATACTTACAATTTAATCATAGATATATTCAAGTATACTCATTTCAACATCTCTAAAAAAGTCGTTTCATCAATAATACGAACACCAAGCTGCTGTGCTTTCGTAAGCTTACTTCCTGCATCTTCACCAGCTAAAACGATGGTAGTTTTCTTTGAAATACTTGAGGTTGTTTTTCCACCGTATTTTTCAATTAATTCTGCGGCTTCATTTCTTTTTAGGGTAGGCAAAGTGCCTGTCAGTACAAACGTCATGTCCTTAAATCGGTTATCAACTTGTTCACTCTTGTTTTTCATATTAACGCCTGCCGCACGAAGCTTTTCAATAAAATGCCGTGTCTGCGGCAATGAAAAAAAGCGGGCTGCGCTGTCGGCCATAATTCCGCCGAATCCCTCGATTGAGCCGATCTCCTCTGCCGATGCATGCATAATCTGGTCGATATCTCCAAATCTGTCTGCAAGAAGCTTGGCGGCTTTTTGACCGATGTGCCGGATACCAAGTGCATATATAACTCGGTACAAATCATTTTCCGTAGACTTGTTAATTGCTGATAAAAGATTCTCAGCAGATTTATCACCCATTCTTTCAATTTTGGTAATTGATTCCTTATCAAGAGTGTAAAGGTCATACGCATTACAGACGAGATCGTTTGCTACAAGCTGTTCAGCTACAGCTGGGCCCAAACCTTCTATATCCATTGCATCGCGGGAAGCAAAATGGAANNTCTTGAGAAGGACATTCCGGGTTTGAGCAGCGCAGGGCTGCCTCTCCCTCCTCCCTTGATACTTCAGAATCACAGGACGGACAATGCCGAGGCATCTGATATAACTCGGCATCCGCAAGATGGGAAACGACTCGAACCACTTCGGGTATAATGTCTCCCGCTTTGCGAAGCACCACTGTATCCCCGATGCAAATACCTTTTTCCTGCATAAAATCCTGATTATGAAGGGTTGCACGGCTTACGGTTGTTCCTGCAAGATCAACTGGGTCAAAAATGCCAATAGGGGTTAAGACTCCGGTCCTACCGACATTGATTTCAATATCTTTGAGTATTGTCTGCTTTTCCTCAGGCGGATACTTATAAGCAGATGCCCATTTTGGAAATTTTGACGTACTTCCAAGTTTAACTCTATGTGAAAAGTCATTTACCTTTACAACAGCGCCATCGATATCATAGGGTAGATTTCTACGGATTGAGCCAATTCTTTCGACTTCATGGATTACTTCATCTATGGTTTTTGCAACAGTATAAAATGGAATAATTGGAAATCCAAGTTTTTTCATAAGCTCAAGAGATTCAACATGGGAATTAACAGCTACACCCTCAATCAGCTGCAAATTAAATACAAAAAGATCGAGATTACGTTTGCGCGTAACTTCGGCATCCTTTTGACGTAGTGATCCTGCAGCTGCATTACGGGGATTCTTGAACGGTTTTTCCCCATTCAAATCCTGTTGTGTAACAAGTGCAGCAAAGCTTTCCTGCGGCATATAGACTTCACCGCGTACAATGATTCTGGATATCGCCTGTGATAATTTACAAGGAATCGATTTAATAACCTTAAGCGTATGTGATACATCCTCGCCTGTCTGACCATTGCCACGGGTTGCCCCGCGTACCAACGTTCCGTTTATATATTCAATTGCAACCGAAAGGCCGTCAATTTTTGGTTCAACTACATAAAGCGGATAATCGACAGTATTTCGAACGCGTCTGTCGAATTCTCTAAGTTCATTATATGAGAAAACGTCCTGAAGACTTTCAAGGGGAACTTCATGCCTTACCGGAGCAAACAATTCCGAAACTTCTCCTTGAACCCGCTGTGTATATGAATCCTGAGTAATGAATTCCGGATAAGTCTCTTCCAGTTCCCTCAACTCACGGGTGAGACCGTCAAATTCATCATCTTCGATTGCGGGTGCATCCTGTTCATAATATAATCGGCTATATTTCTTTATCAGCTCCCGCAGTTCCTCAATACGGCGTTGGGCAGTTTCACGTTCCATTTTGTAGCTCCTGTCTTTACCATTTCTATTTCAAAAGGATCCTGTATAAAAATAATACCATAAAATTAAGAAGTCCAGAAAAAGCGCGATGCTGCATAGCAGCAGGAGAGGGCGTATAGCCCGAACAGCGATTTTTCCAATTCACAAAGTAGGCGATAGCCACCTTTGTGATATATTATACCATACCAAGCTTTAATTCAAGTACTGTAATTATATTTTCTGATATCAGTGCTGTTATGCAGTTGGAGTCATAATCCATTGAGGAACTTCTCCAACCAGTATACGTTCAGCAATGGTAAAGTTCGTCTCTACCACATTTTCCGTGCTAACTCCCTGAACTACAGTGAATATTTTCACTTTTACATCAAGTGAAATATCATGTTTCGTCTGATTGATACCTGCGCCTTCAAATTTATTATTTAAGACTGTTTCTACAGTCGAGTTCATAGGTACTCTAATTGTTATGTTTGGACCCCTACCTGTCAGTAAGCCGCCTGCCAAAGACCCTAACGGGATATTCACCTTTTGTATTTCCTGATTATCCAGCTGCTCCAATATTTCCTTGCTAACAGTTGATTTAAAAATATTTACATTGGCTGTATTTGTCTCAATGGAAGACACTTCCCCATTTTTATCCAACGTGACAGAGGAAAGCTTCTCATAGTCAATACCGAGGTTAGACAACACCTTTTCTACCGCATCATTTACAGCTCTTGTCGCTGCGGTAATTGCTTGATTATCCCCGTATGTTTTTATCATTGGCCGTACACGCCAGTCGATCAGCCATATCGATAGTATACTAATTAACAAAAAAACAAAAAGTATGTAAACAGTAATTCTTTTATAATGATTTTTTTTGACATATTTCACCCTTCACGCCTCCCCCTATAAATCCCTTATACATTATCGTACGCTGCAAGCATATTTCGGGTGAATAATTTCATAAAGATTTCAAAATTCTCAAAAATGCTAATGGATTTTAAAAAACAAGTGCTGCAAATTTTGAGCTGCAGCACCTGCTTTGGGAATTCACTCTATGTAGTTTTTCTTTCTTATTCCAAAGATTTTACGGAGAATACCTCCAAATAATTTTGGGCTTTTTACCACGACAACCTTCATTCGCGACTCCTCCATTCAGTTTTTGACCAGAGAAAATCCCATTAATACAAGCACCGCAGCCGCCAATATCAGTATTAGTTGGGCAGGACATATTGTTGCCAACAGAAGCCCCAATCCAAAAGCGGCAAAAATCCAGCCAGCGTAGTTGCATCGTTTCACTACCAACACCGTCCCTTATACCGATATTAACCCTGCTGTTATCCGTGTCTTATTACAGCATATTCCGGAACGGCAATTGTGGTGTCAATCTTTTGAGATAAAAATTAATAAAACTCCTGATTTAAATTCTATTTCGACAGGCCTGCCAATGAATTTATTGCTGACGCCCAATGGAAAATCTGGGGATAGCAACGCATTCTCAAGCTCATATTCCGCATTGCGAACATATAACCCATCTACACACCCTCCATATGGTAGCAGCGAAAAATGTGCATTTTCTACCGGATCGACAATCCGTTTGCTCGGAAGCAACATTTGAACAATATTCTTTTCATCGGCAAGAATCGCTTTTGCAGCGTTCTTGATTAAAAAATTCATGACCGCAAAATTTGCAAAAGTATGGTCTAACCGTCCTCCGCTTGCCCCTAATAGAAGAAAATCGCTGTAACCGAGTTTCAACCCCAATCTTGCAGCTGCCATTGTATCGGTATCATCTTTTTTTACCGGCAGCTCAGATACAGGTGCACCTGTATTAAAAGCCTGTTCTCGCTGTATAGAATCAAAATCAGCAATAATATAATCAATATCAAGACCAAGTTTTTTTGCAAGATGGATACCGCCGTCAGCGGCAATTACCCAATCATCTTTTCTTAACAACGGGATAAGGCTATTCGTATCATTCACGGGTCCTGCCGCACAGATTACGCAGCGTCGTGATGTTAGAATTTTCTTTTCCAAGACAGCCTCCATTAGTTCCAGGTTTTAAAATTCCTGACCTCATTGTATATTATCTTATAGTTTTCATGGCGCTCTGGCATGATTCCACCATTTTTCACAGCTTCAATTACTGCACATCCGTGTTCTTTGGTGTGAGAACAACCGGTGTATTGACATTTATCCGCGTATTTTACAAATTCACGAAAATATAAGCCCAATTCATCTTTATAAATTCTTTGCGTTCGTTCCATATCGATTGATGAAAATCCGGGCGTGTCCACAATTCTTCCCCCGTTAGTAAGCTTAAATATTTCAGCAGTACGGGTTGTATGCCTTCCACGCCCAAGCTTTTGGCTGATTTCCCCGGTTTCGAGTGCGTGAGAAGGTTCAAGTGCGTTAAGAAGGCTTGATTTACCGACACCCGAGTTGCCACTGAAAGCGCTTAATTTCCCTGCAAGACGCAGCTTCAGAGATTCAATACCTTGGCCTGTAATTTTTGAAACTACAAAAACGTCAAAGCCAGAGCTCCTGTATATCTTTTCAAGTTTTTCAGTATGCTGTAAATCAGATTTTGTTATTACAATGATAGGCTCGATATCATTCTTTTCAGCAATCGAAATCATTTTATCCATAACCAGTGTATTTGGTTCAGGTTCAACAATAGACGCGACGATTGCCAAAATATCAAGGTTTGCAGCAGGCGGACGCACAAGAATGTTACGCCGCTTTCCTATTTCCTCAAGCCATCCTGTTCCATCCGGCAATACAGATATACATGCTATATCACCGACTACAGGCGTAATGCCGCCTTTGCGGAAAATGCCGCGCGCCCTGCATTCATATACCGCATCNNTTCTACATAATAGAAGCCGCCGACGCATTTTAGTACTATTCCACTTAAGAACTGCGCCATACGCGTTCCTTTCATATTAAAAATCAAAATCTGTTTCTGTTGTGTTTGTGGTTGGGGTTGCGGTAGTAGTTGTCACTGGTAAACTATCAGCGAACACACTGTCATCCATCAATTGCTCTTCGCTGACGCTTTGATTAATTGAATTAATAACATATTGTTTGTATGACAACCATTCCGTTGTTCCATGCTTACGGAGCTTAACCAATACTTGATATTGCTCTTTTTGCTCTTTTAAAAGAAGTATTTCTGTTTCTACAGGTACAAAAGTATTTTTATTGAATTGTGAGGCCAAGGAGCCGTTTATATAAACACTCATATCAAGCGTTGCGGTGGTATCCGGCAAAGCGACAGGCAAAGAAAAATCTTTAAAACCGGATGCAACAACAAGATTAATCTTCGATTCCGGCTGAGCCATTGTATCTTTTTCTGGATTCTGACTGATAACGATGCCTTTGGGATAGGAAGCATGATTCTGATACTCAACTTTTCCTACTTCGAATCCTGCATTCTTTATGGATTTTTTCGCATCTTCCAAGTTTGTCAAAAGTACATTCGGTACAGACTTAGGTTCAATGGGTTCAGGGCCTGAGCTGACAAACATAGTGACCGTACTCCCCTTT
>DOWI01000105.1 GCA_003519645.1 Oscillospiraceae bacterium | reverse complement strand
CCCTGCGTATTCCAAATGATACCGCCCTTTTTCTCAAGAATGCTCTTTCTCGAGAAAAAGGGCGGTATCATTTGGAATACGCAGGGTTCCGGAAAGTCTCTTATTATGGTATGGCTCACAAAATGGATTATAGAAAATGTTTCTGACAGCCGCGTTGTAATTATCACGGACAGAGATGAGCTGGATGACCAGATTGAGAGTCTTTTTATAGACGTAAACGAAAAAGTACGCAGAGCAAAAAGTTGTAAGGACCTTCGTGATATTTTGGACAAAAGCGAAGACCCGATTGTTTGCTCGCTCATTCATAAATATGGTCATAATGCAGGTAAACAGGCGGATATCGACCAATATCGTAAAGAACTTCTGAAGGATCTTCCGAAGGACTTTAAGGCAAAGGGAAACATCGTTGCTTTTATTGACGAATGCCATCGTACCAATTCCGGCAAGCTGCACGAAGCAGTAAAAACGCTGATGCCGGATGCAGTCTTAATTGGCTTTACAGGAACTCCATTGCTTAAGAAAGATAAGAAAACAAGCCTTGAAATCTTTGGCCCGTATATTCATACTTATAAATTTGATGAGGGTGTGACTGATGGTGTTGTTTTGGACTTGCGGTATGAGGCAAGAGACATTGACCAGGATTTGTCCAGTCAAGATAAAGTTGACTTGTGGTTTGAACAGAAGACAAAAGGCTTGACAGAACGCGCAAAGCTCCAGCTCAAACAAAGCTGGACTTCCATCAATAAACTATACAGTTCAAAGCAACGCTTGGAAAAGATTGCGTCTGATATAGTCTTTGATATGAGCCTCAAACCGAGATTGAAAGAAGATCGCGGTACTGCTATGCTCGTTGCAAATAGCATCTACGAAGCCTGCAAGTATTGGGAAATCTTTATGAGCATGGGCTTCACAAAATGTGCCGTCGTAACTTCCTATGAGCCAACCACGCAAAGTGTGCGGACGGCCACTTCTGATCTTTCACAGGAAAGCGAAGAAGAATACAAGAAATCCATTTATGAGCGGATGCTTGGCGGCAAGAAGCTCTCGGAATTTGAAAAAGATGCGAAGAAGCAATTTAAAGAAAATCCAGCACAAATGAAGCTTCTTATTGTGGTTGATAAATTGCTGACGGGCTTTGACGCCCCAAGTGCCACTTATCTGTATATTGATAAATCCATGCGTGACCACGATCTTTTTCAGGCCATTTGTCGTGTCAACAGACCAGACGGCGAAGATAAGGACTATGGTTATATTGTGGATTACATGGATTTATTCCGTAATCTTCAGCTTGCCGTTTCTGATTATACGACAGAGGCATTTGATGGGTTTGACAAAGAGGATGTCGAAGGGCTTATTAAAAACCGCTATGATGAAGCAAAGTCAGAAATGGAAGGAACGCTTGCATCGCTGGAGGCATTATTCGAGAATGTTCCGGCACCAAAAGCTGATATCGACTTCATTGAGTATTTCTGCGGAGATGACAGCGATGGCGATGAAAAGACGGCGCGCAGGGACACGCTGTACACGTTAACTGCGGCGCTCTCTCGTTCTTTTGCGAATTGTTGTGACAAGCTTGTATCTGAGTATGGCTATTCAGAGAATGATGTCAATCATCTGCGCGAAGAGATTTCCGGATACAACAAAATTAAAGAAATGATCAAGCTGGCAAGCTGCGACTATATCGACCTCAAGCCTTATGAGGCGGATATGCGCTATATCCTTGACACTTACATCCGCGCCGAAGATTCCAGGGTTATCAGTGAGTTGGGGAATATGTCGATTGTCGAGTTGCTCCTAAAGGGCAAAACCACCACGCCTGTCGATTTAGTAAAAGATTTGCCTGGTACTGACGAAGCAAAAGCAGAGATGATTGACAACAACTTACAGCATGAAATTGTCAAAAAAATGAGTTCAAACAGTGTGTATTACGGCAAACTGTCAGAGATGCTTAAGAAAATCATCCTGCAGCGCAAGACTGAAGCGATGAGTTATGAGGAATACCTCAGACAGGTCGTGGAGTTGGCAGAGGCTATTCTTCATCCGGAAACAACCAGCAACTATCCCGACGGGGTCAAAGATAGCGCAACAAGGCGTGCTCTGTATGATTATTTTGAAAATAATGTCGAACTGACAATTGATGTTGACAGTGCGATCCGCACTTCCATCCAGCCAGGTTGGAAAAGAAATTTTCAAAAACAGCAGCGGATTAGACTTGCTATTTATAAAAAATTATTGCTTCATATGTATACCGAAGACAGAGCCACGGAAGAAGCCAATAATGTCTTCGATATAGTACAAAGACAGGAAGAATACGATGCGTAATGAAGAAATGATAATCGGAGGATTACCGATTAAGATTATCAGAAAGAAAAATTTGAAAAATCTATATATCCGTGTAAATCCGCCAGAGGGTGATGTTACTGTCAGCACACCAGCCGGATTAAATGACGAGGATATCGAATTGTTTGTCCTTAGAAAACTGCCGGAGATCACTAAAGTCAGAGACAGGATGCTGGCACAGGAACGTCAAAGCAAGCGAGAATATGTTTCCGGAGAATCATATTATTTGTGGGGTAAGCCCTACCGTCTGCAGGTAGTATATGAGGAAACACGTCATAAAATTGTCAAGACGCCGACTAAAATAATCATGACAGTACCAGAAGGAACAAACACTAAGGCAAGAGAAAAACTGCTCATCGAATGGTACAGGCAGGAATTAAAGCGGATACTGGAGACTGTTGCAATAGACTGTNNTGAGAAAAAGGCGGGAATTCATGCCGAGGATTTCCGAATTAAAAACATGAGAACCAGGTGGGGCACATGCAATATTGATAAACGTAGGATATGGATTAACCTTCAGCTTGCTAAGAAACCAATGGAATGTCTTGAATATGTGGTGATTCATGAACTGGTACATTTAGTGGAGAAAAACCATACACACCGATTCCACGCGCTTGTTGAAGAGTTTTGCCCGACTTGGAAAGAAGTAAAAAAGATTCTGGCTACCATGCCTCTTGACTATATGGAGAAAGAAGAGAAGGATACAGATGACGAGCAGACCGACATTGAGCGATATCTTTGATGTCAATAAAAAAACCGGTGCTTTAATTCTCGGAAAGAATCGCCTTGATGATTACGCAACAAAATACCTGACAAGGCATTGTAAAGAGGCTCTTGCAACGCCGATGCCGCTGCCCGTTGATAAGATTCTGCAGGAAGTCGGCCTTACAGTAAAGGAAGTATCCCTTTCCGGAAACTTGGACATTTTTGGATGCTGCTTATTGCTTGATGGTGAAGTTGAAGTCTACAACCGCGAGTCTGGTACATTTCATCCTACCTTCTTTCCTGCTGGGACTATATTAGTCGATCCCGATTCCGAAGCACTGTATGGCGAAGGCTCTAAGCGCAATACCCTAATTCACGAGGCATTGCATTGGGAGAAGGATAAAACTTATTTTGAAATTCTGGCACTCAAAAATGCTGAGGCTTCTGAAAAACTGTATCCGATTATGTGCCGCCAATCGGAAACATTCTACGAGCCGCCGGAAGGAAAAAAGACAAAGGAGAACGAAGTAAAATGGCTGGAATGGCAGGCACACAGGTTAGCTCCGAGAGTACTGATGCCATACGAACCGTTCAAGCAAAAAGCACTGGAACTGATTGATAGTTATAAGAATCCACAGAACGATATTGTCCCCTCCTGCGATGTTTTAATTGAAGACCTAAGTGAATTTTTTATTGTATCGAGGGCATCTGTAAAATATCGTCTTATTGAGGTAGGGATTCTCGGGAAAATTTCTGAATTTGAGGATTATGATGCAGTCTTTGCCGAAATTAATAACCGCAGAGAATTCGTTGCGTTGACTCCTGCAGAAGCGTATCAATTGCTGCGCGTGGACTCTTCTCTCCAAGAGTGGGTCAGCGGTGGGCGATTCGTATTTGCCGACGGTTATTNNTATTTTGTACTGGCAGATCCCAAATACATAACAACAAAGAATGGAAACCTACACTTAACCACAAAAGCAAAGAAGAACTTGGCTCAATGTGCTATTAATATACATGAGCAAAAATATACGACCTATCGGAACATTCAAAAGGACTTCATGGGGTTTGCTGTCCTGTATAGCGTTGCTGGAATTGATCAGCGGATGCTGACGTTCCATCCAAAATATCAGGCAACCTTCAATTATGAGCCGAAAGAGGTTTATGCAGCATTCCACAAACATATCTTATCCTATGATGAAAACGAAGAGATAGAGCTTGTCAAGAAATTAGGAGATCCGACCACCACGCTGTGTCAATGCTTGTGGTTTTTGATGGAGAACAGGAAATGGAAGTACCCTGAAATATTTAATGAAAAAACGCTGCTCCATAAGAACTACCATGGAAAAATCAAAAATGATAAATACAACAATATGGGTAAGGATGTTTTGATGGCAATATGTGTCGGTTTAAGGCTGAATCTTCGTATTATTGAAAAAATATTTGAAAAGTCTGGCAACAAATTAAATTACTATAAAGACCCGGATAGAACATACATCCATATATTAGAGAATATGCCCGGGCTGTCGATACAAGATTTTAACAGTGTTTTGGAGCAGGCAGACATACCGCAATTAGGTAGCACAATAAAAATTGATGAGAATTAATAAACTTGATAACTCGTAGAGTTGGTTTTGGACCCCGAAAGGGGTCCTTTTTTTATGCCCAAAAGCAAAAATTCCAATAATCCTCGCCATTTTTAAAGCTTTCAACCAACNNTGGGCATGCAAATTTGAGAAATGTGATAATAGGGCACGGGAAGATAAAAATGGAATTAACCAGATGAAACCCAGTGAGAAAGAGTAATCAAATCAATAGCAGTGAGGAGGATTTATATGGTTGAAATCAGGAATCTGAATAAAAAGCGCATTGGCGATATGAGCGATGATGAGCGTCTGTTTGTGATTAAAATAAAAGATTGTGTCACTCGAATCACAGTAACCCCCGACGGCACATTAAACATAACGCACAAGCGTGTAGAACCTGTAGCATAGCCACACCCCAAGAACAGCTTAATACTAAAAATCCGCCANNAGAACGCAAGACGGCAGTGCGGAGGAACACCCCAACCGGGTGAACCTCGCCTGTCGTCTTTTCTATTTACCATGATGTACGGTGCGAGGTTCCCATAAAAAGGAGCAAACATCGTGATTACATACCTCTTGCACCTCTTCTTTGCAAATGGACGAGCCCCTCCGCTTCTGACATTTTGANNTCAAAATTTCAGAAAACGGAGGACAAGCCATATGGCAGAAAAAAAGAAATATCAAATCAAGGTACAAGGTCAGCTTGTACCAGTCAGTAAAGAAGTCTACCTGACATATTACCGCATGAGGCGCCATGAGCGTCATCTGGAAGAAAAGGACATAGCACATGGCGTTTTTTACTACAGCGCTCTGGACACCGAGGAAACCAACGGTGAGGATGCGATTCCGGATCTCGGTTCACTCCGTGTGGAGGATATGGTCATGGACAAGCTTATGGCAGAAAAGATGCATCAGTGTCTCGCTCAGCTTGCCAAGGATGAGCGCAATTTGATCTATGCTCTGTACTTTCAAAGGAAAACACAGGTAGAGCTTGAAAAGGAGACGGGCATTAAACAGCAGACCATCAGCTATCGGGAGCGTCAAATTCGAATGAAACTCAAAAAAATGATGGAAAAGTAAAAATTCTTTTTGTAGACCCCCTCACGAAACCGGATTAGTAGTGAGGGGTTTCTTTATTCCCTCAAGGGTACTTTGAAAATTTCATATCCGATGATCTGAATACGTTAGCTGACGGCTCCCAAAAGGAACAGCGACTCCGGAGGATGCGCCAAGACCACCTGTAGGATGGTGATGAGAACAAGATGAATCAGCTTTTTCTTTCTGTTCATTGCGCTTCTCTTCCCAAACTATCAAAGACGGCCCAATAAGGTGCAAAGCGGTACCCATCCGGCCGGAAAACAGACCGTGGCGGTTTGTTTCGCGATGACTCCGTCAGCCTATTATGATACTTCTGTCCAGTCACAGCCCCCACAAGAAATGGGGATCACGCAATGAGGGCAGCCGGCAGAGATCCTGGCGGGGGTGAAATTCCCATGATGCGGTAAAGCCAGCCGCAGTTCAGACCATTGCCTTTTGTGCTTGGGGAGTAGTGTCGAATTAAGCACCGTTATCACTAAAAACAACTTAATGTCAGAAGCAATGGGATCGCCCTGTTTTCAGCTGCTCTCAAAGTGAAGCAACTGCCCAAGGGCGATCCTATTTTTGTGCCATTAAGCATTACAAAGGAGGATTGCAATTTTGAATGACAATAAAAAGAACATACGGCGCGGAGATATTTTCTATGCCGATTTAAGTCCCGTGGTAGGCTCCGAACAAGGCGGGATCCGTCCGGTGCTTATTTTGCAGAACAATGTCGGAAATCGTCACAGCCCTACGGTCATTGTCTGTGCGATTACCGGCAAAACCGAGAAAAACAATATTCCTACCCATGTTTGCATCGGCACGGCCGGCGGCTGCTCCAAAGAGTCTTTCGCTCTTTTAGAGCAAATACGCACCATTGACCGCATACGCCTGAGAGAAAAGGTTGGCACTCTTTCCGGTCATGAAATGAAACAAATCAATCAGGCACTTTCCATCAGCGTTGGGCTTGACCCGGCGTTTTTTTAATGAAAGGGGATGTCATGATGAACGACAAAATCAAAATGTTTGAAAAGTACCCCGATGTAGTCGAGGTCGAACAATTAAGAGAAATGCTGGGCGGCATCAGCCGTAAATTGGCTTATAAACTGCTTGCGGAAAAGGAGATACATAGCGTTCGTATCGGACGAACCTATAAGATTCCGAAAGCATGTGTTATTGATTATCTGCTGGGTGAAGAAATGTGCCACATCAAGCTTGGCTGATATGGATTTTTGTCTATCATTGACAATAAGGCGTAGAAAAATCATGTGGATGATTTCAGCATAAAAGCATAGCTATCTCGTGCTTTCTGTGGTATTGTAGTACTGTCAATGGTAGGCAAATACGCTGTTATTTCAAAGGAGGATAACAATGATAACAGGCTGCCTACAGCAAANNCCTTTATACAAAAGTGGACGGCAAAAGAAAGACAAAGTGGATTCCCACCGGATTGCCGGTAGAGGGAACCAGTGAAAGAAAAGCAAAAAAAGCCTTTGACCAAATCCGTTTGGAATATGAACGGGAGCAGGAGGAAAAGGAGCGTCGAGCAGCGGAAGAACGGGCCAGGGAACTGATTGAAGGAAAAAGGAACCCTCAGGCGGATGTTCTCTTTATGGATTACCTTCAAAAATGGCTGATTCAAGCAAAACCTACCATATCCAAGACCACGTTCAAAGGCTACCGCACCATGCTGGACAGCCGAATCAGCCGGTACTTTAAAGAACTGAACATCACCTTAGCGGAAGTTACGCCGCAGCATATACAGGATTTTCATCAATCCATTTTCGATGAAGGGTATACGGCAAATACGGTGATTCACTATCATGCGGTGCTTCGCAGGGCGCTGCAGAACGCTGTGAAAAAGGGAATTATCAGCATCAATCCTGCCGACAGGGTGGACAGGCCGAAAAAGAATGTGTATCAGGCACAGTTTTATTCGGCGGAAGAAATGATGGCGCTGTTCGATGCGGTATCGGATGATCCCTTGGAAGTCTGTGTAAAACTGGCCGCTTACTATGGGCTACGGAGAAGTGAAGTCCTTGGTTTGAAATGGGATGCGATCAACCTTGAACAAAAGACCATCTCCATCAAGCACAAGGTCATTGAGGACACGGTCGATGGCAAAGCAGTGGCTGTCGGCGAGGATGTGCTCAAAACCAAATCCAGCTTCCGAACCCTTCCGCTGCTGCCATCCGTTGAAAAAATTCTGTGGGCGGAAAAAGAGAAGCAGGAAATGTACCGCAGATTGTTCAAGCGTTCTTACTGCCGGGACTATTTGGATTATATCTGCGTCGACCAAACCGGAAAGCTGATGCGTCCCAACTATGTAACGGAGCATTTTAGCTGGATACTCGAAAAAAACAACCTGAAGAAAATCAGGTTCCACGATTTAAGGCATTCATGCGCCAGCTTACTGCTCGCAAACGGGATATCCATGAAGCAAATCCAGATATGGCTTGGACATAGCACGTTCTCGACCACGGCGGATATTTACTCACATCTGGACTTCCATGCGCAGATCGAATCCGGACTGGTTATGGATGGCATGTTTGAAAAATCCAAGCGGGAAGAACCTATCGGACTTGAAATGGCTGAGTGATTTTCTACGAACTGCTGAGTCGAAACACGGCAAAGCCTTGTAAGATAAGGATTTTATAAGCATCCGTTTTCTACAAAAGCAGCAAAAACACCCTCAAAAGAGGGCGTAGAAAAGAGCGAAAAAAGAAAGAGCCTGCTGCAGACATTGACCGCAAACAGGCTCATGGCGGAGGCGGTGAGATTCGAACTCACGTGCCCGTGAGGACAACCTGATTTCGAGTCAGGCTCGTTATGACCACTTCGATACGCCTCCATATTTATTTTAATACACCAAGCCCAGCGTAGAAGTCAAGGCAAAGTGTAGAAAAACCGTAGAAATCGGTAAAAAGCTAAATTTTCAAAATCCCGCAAACCCGCGAAAACTCAAGGGTTTCCCGCATTTTCAAAGCAACTGACCGAGTGGATTTCGAGTGCAGGCTCGTTATGACCACTTCGATACGCCTCCATATTTATGACTATATTAGATTATCAAAACAAGTGTTTTTTGTCAATGAATATTTTGATACAAGGACGGCTTGTTATTTAATGATGTTCAACTATTGTAGCCGTCCTTGCAATTACTTATTTTATAATCTTTTTGCCGCCCATATATGGCTGCAGTGCAGCAGGTATGTTGACAGAGCCATCCGCATTTAAATTGTTTTCCAGGAACGCAATCAACATTCTGGGAGGAGCCACAACAGTGTTGTTTAGTGTATGGGCAAAATACTTGTTGTTAGTTTCATCCGCAACACGGATTTTCAGCCTTCTTGCCTGAGCATCTCCTAAGTTGGAACAACTTCCCACTTCAAAGTATTTCTTTTGTCTTGGGGACCATGCTTCAACATCTACTGATTTTACCTTTAAATCGGCTAAGTCTCCTGAGCAGCATTCCAGTGTTCTTACCGGGATATCCAGTGAACGGAACAGATCCACTGTGTTTTGCCACAGCTTATCATACCACATTGGGCTTTCCTCGGGCTTGCAGACAACTATCATTTCCTGCTTTTCAAACTGATGGATTCTGTATACTCCTCTTTCCTCTATTCCATGAGCTCCCTTTTCTTTCCTGAAACAGGGTGAATAGCTTGTTAATGTCTGGGGCAGATCAGATTCAGGCAATATTGTATCTATGAATTTTCCAATCATGGAATGTTCACTGGTTCCTATTAAATACAAATCCTCTCCTTCTATTTTATACATCATGGCATCCATTTCTGCAAAGCTCATTACGCCTGTAACAACCTCGCTTCGTATCATAAATGGAGGCACACAGTAGGTAAATCCACGATCTATCATAAAATCTCTTGCATAAGAAATAACTGCAGAATGAAGTCTGGCTATATCACCNNGTATGGTAGGGTATCTCAAAATCCGGAATCAGGGGCTCACCGAAGCGTTCAACCTCCACATTCTCGCTGTCATCTCTTCCTATGGGCACGCTTGGATCAATGATGTTAGGTATGGTCATCATTATTTTTAATATTTTTTCTTCCAGCTCGGTTTCTTTCTTTTCAAGTTCTGCCAGTTCCTTCTGATTTTCCACAACTCTTTTTTTAAGTTCTTCGGCTTCTTCTTTTCTACCTTTTGCCATTAATCCGCCGATTTCTTTAGAGATTTTATTTCTTTCACCCCTCAGTGTATCAGCCTTTTGTTTAGCATCTCTGTTTTCCTTATCCAGCTCAACTACCTCATCTACAAGGGGAAGCTTGCTGTCCTGAAACTTGTTTTTTATATTTTCTTTTACTATCTCAGGATTTTCTCTTACAAATTTTAAATCTAACATATTCTCTCCTCCAAATTTAATTTTAGCTAACAAATGTAAAATATACAAAAATCTCGTCTCTGATTTTAGAGACGAGATTTACTCGCGGTACCACCCTAATTACTATACATATGTCCTGTAGGGAATTCTTCTGTATCTCAAAACCTATTACCTTCAAAAAGAACCCATGCCTATGTATAATCACTTAATAATTTATCGCATATTTACGTCCGGGTTATTTCCCCGGAGACTCCGGAACGGATTCAATAACCAATGTATCAGCTTTCACCAAATGCCGACTCTCTGAAACAATGAATTATTTACTGCTTTCCATCATCGCCACATATTTATTTAATAGTAATATATACTACTAAATCTGCTTTGTCAATATTGACTTTATAATTAATTTTGAATAAACTTGAACAATTATTTCATAATGTGTTTTTTTCGCTGAATATCTGTTCTTTCAGCTTTTGTGCCGTTGGGGTTATTGCGATTCCTCCCTGGGCTGTTTCTCTGAGTTCGGGGGGGAGCTGCCTGCCCACTTTGTACATGGCCCATACAACTTCATCAAAAGGTATTTTACTTTTTACCCCTGCCATGACGATATCGGCTGTGGTGAGTGCACTTACCGCTCCGGCAATGTTACGTTTGGCACAGGGCACCTCAACCAGGCCTGCCACAGGGTCGCAGACTAATCCCATTATGTTTTTAAAAACTATAGCCGCAGCATCTAATGCCTGCTCGGGAGTTCCGCCCATCATCTCTACAACTGCTGCTGAACCCATTGCAGCTGCCGANNCCGCATTCTGCCTGGCATCCTCCTTCAGCGCCCGCCATCGTTGCATTCTTTGCGATAATAATTCCGATACCGGAAGCGGTAAATAATCCTTTTATCATAGTTTCTTCGGATTTGCCAAGCCTTTCTGCGGCAGAAATTATTACCGCAGGAATTATCCCGCAGGAACCGGCTGTAGGACTTGCCACTATTCTTCCCATAGCAGCGTTGACTTCCGAGGATGAAATTGCTCTTGCCATTGCCCTGACCATGAAATCCCCCGTCAGCGTGGTGCCGTTGTCGGCATATTTTCTGAGCCTGTAAGCATCACCTCCGATAAGTCCGCTTACAGATTTAATTTCTTTTTCCTGTGCAAGGCTTGAGGAGCTCAGCATAACGTGAAGATTTTTTCTCACTTTTTCAATTATATTTTCTCTCCCAAGCTCTGATCTTTCCACTTCTTCTCTTATGGTATATTCCCATATGGGAATATTCTCTTTTTCACATGTATTTATTAACTCAATGCCGGTTGAAACAAACATCTATATGCCTCCTTCTGTGATGGGGTTTATGAATTTTACGTTTTCTATTTCTTCTATATGTCTTATTTTGTTCATCAACTCGTCAGAAATCAAGCTGTCTGTTTCCAGGGCCATTGTTGCCATCTTACCTTTTCCGCTTCTATAAACCCTCATACCGGCTATGTTTATATTATGCTCATACAAGACGGACGATATTTTTGATATAACTCCTGGCAAATCCCTGTGCTGTGTTATTATTGTGGGATGTTCACCGGTAAATTCCACATTTTGACCGTCAATATTAAAAATAAGAATATTTCCTCCTCCTATGGAGGAGCCTGTTACTTCCGTTATATGACCATCTTCTTTTGTTATAATAAATTTTACTGTATTTGGATGGACATCTCCTAAATCCGTTTCAGTAAATTTAATGTCAATTCCCTTCGACCTTGCTATTTCAAATGATTCTCTTAAATTTTCATCCCAGGGATCCATGTTTAATATACCCGCAACCAAAGCCTTGTCTGTTCCGTGCCCCTTGTATGTCTGTGCAAATGAGCCGTGAAGTAAAAATTCCACCTTGATTATTTTCTCACCGGCAATAATGGCCGCAACCTTTGCTAATCTTGCTGCGCCGGCTGTATGGGAACTTGAGGGACCAATCATTATTGGTCCAAGAATATCAAAAACACCGTAATCTCGCATAATCTCTCCTTCCGGCTCTCTTATAAACCCGCCGGATTTATTGTTTCCTGAACTATTTTATATTATTAAATGTTTCAACCGCATGTTTCAATTTGTTTACAATAGGCAGCTTATATGGACATTTGCCTTCACACTTCCTGCATCTAACACAGGCGGTTGCCTTTATAGGTAAAGAATCATACCTTGCTTTGCCGTATTCAGGCAAATTATACCTGGTGACATATCCTTCGAAAAGAAAGACACTGGGTATATCTATACCTTCAGGGCACGGTTTGCAGTAGCCGCACCTTCTGCAGAATTCATTTCCCAGCAATTCAACTTCCTGGTTAATTTCCTTGTATTCTTCCTCTGTCAGGGGCTCTGAAGCATCCCCCACAGATGCATTTTCAACAACTTGCTCTATAGAGTCCATCCCCGGTATGGCAATATTAATTAAATTGCTGTTTATAATATATTTCAAGGACGATTTTTGCTTTGTGAATGCGCCTCCTGCCATAGGCTTCATTGCAATGGTGCCTATGCCTTTTTCCAGTGCCTTGGTAAACAATTCCGTTCCCTGTGATTCTACGGGATTAAAAGGGAATTGGATGGTTTCAAATTCGTCATGTTCTATTGCCTGCAGCAGAATTTCTCTT
>DOWI01000151.1 GCA_003519645.1 Oscillospiraceae bacterium | reverse complement strand
ATGATTGGTTAAATCCTCGTACTCTGATTCGGGATCCAGCAGCACAATTTTCTTGCCGCTTTCCCGAATATTGATGAGCAACAGCTTGTTCAGATAGCTTTTCCCCTGACCGCTGTTGCCGAGTATTAAGATGTTTCCATTGGTTTTGTCGTCTGCCCGGCGGTCAACATCTACAATAATGTTCGTGCCGAATTTATCTTTACCGATATAAAATCCCTGTGGATCAGTCTTTCCGGAGTAATTCAGGGGATAGAGATTAGCAACAGAGGATGCAGGAAGGACACGCTCAAACTGCTTATCAAACACATTGAATCCGCAGGGCTGCACGGATAGGAATCCTTCTTTTTGACGCAAGGTCAAACGATCAACGGTAATCTTTCCTCTGGTCAGCTCCATGTTGGCTTCCGTTTGCAGCTCTTTGAGCTGATCCAAATCATTTGCTACAAGCTCTATAAATACAGCGCAATGAAGAAGCGGCTCTTTGTTTTTTCTCATGCCGGATAATAGCTCTACCACATCGCCTAAGTTTCCTTCAGCATCAATGGTTGCTTGCATATCGTTGCCGCCGGACATCAAGCGATTTTTACGAGTGGCATTTTGTATAATTTTTCGCTGCTCGGTCGCATCCACAAATCGGGAATAAATGTGCAGAGTGACCGATTCCTTTTCACCAAAGCGGCAGAGAATCGCCTGATCGTTTGTGGTCGGCGGGTATTCACGAATTGCCCACACGCTACGATAAGTGTCGCTCACGATATAATGATCGGGGGCAAATTTTATAGCGGAAGGCGCAATCAAATCGAAGAAGTTTTTGATTAACGCTTCCTCATGACCCCCNNAAGCGGTTTCTTTTTTATCGCCATGCTTTACTTTCCTCCTTCGGAAATAATCCATTTGGACGGCGGAACTTCCAACTGTTGTTCCGGCATCGATGTCAGCTGAACCTGTGCATAGGCTTGATCACCATCAAAGTCCGGCAATTCGTTATCGAGAGCGGTTCTGCCGAAATAAATGCTTAAAAACCGTTTGATTTCACTTTTCGTGGCTCGCTTTACATCAAAGCCTTGTTCAGAAATCACCTTTTCAATCCGATTCAGATTGGCAAAACTCTGATCTTCCGATTCGTTTCGTAGTCGGACGACAAACATAAACTTGCGTGCAGTAGACATGCTGACTTGGATTTCATCTAAGAAAGCTAAATCCTGTTGCAGCAAAGCTCGAACCTTTTGATTGTCCTCCTCCTTGATCCGATTCTTGAGGTAGCTTTTGTTGAAATCAAAGTTCGCACTGTCATCCATGCAAAGAATTCCGACATCCGGCTGTGCTGTCAGGAGCTGCTGCAGATTTCGTACCTTTATTGTGATGCTGATTTGTGACAAGACGGAAATATTTGTAGGGTCTACAACAAAAAAGACAAGCTCTCCACGGTTTGTCAATAATCCATTCCGAGAAAACTGTTTGATACCAATTAGCTCTTGCGTACCGTTATGGCCTTTTTTCTTTTTCATGTGGTACTCCTTTCTTTGCTCTTAACTTCCACACATAAAATTGCTGACCGAAGATGAAAAACCGAGAGGCTCTTTTTATAAAATCCAGTATGGATGTGTCGTCCAGCTTGATGGTTAAAAAAGCATATACCAGCGTGCCGACAAAAGGCAGAATCCATCCGATTTGTGTTAGAGAGACAATGGAAATTAAAAGTGCTATACCGCCAATGGCAATATCCTTTATTTCCCACAACCAAAGCTTGGGGGTTTCTTTTAGATTTTGAGGGTAGAGATATGATTCCATCGTTTGCTCCTTTCATTTATTTGGTTGCTACCTTCGCCACACTTCTGGTTAAGTTGACTGCTGTAGTGGTGGCGTGTACCGCACTCATCATATTAAATCGCATGGTGGTGTCCAGACCGAATTGCTGGGCAATACGGGGAACCTCTGCCGCCGACAGCATAATTCCAAGCCCTAGTAGCATATTTTGTGAAAAGGTAATCAAGCCCATAAATAGCAGCGTGGTTTGTAAAAACGCAGTTAGGCAAAGCGCCACAATTTGCTTGCACCACCCTGTAAAGCCATCGTTGTAACCTCGGGGAACACTAAACAGATACAGTGTTCCGACTGCCATTTGAATGAATAAAATTCCACCGCGTTTAATGTTTGCAAAAAAGATTTTAATTACGCAATATGCCATTGCAATCATGGCCAAGATATTGAAGACGCTAATGTTGACTTGACCGCTGGCTGAAAAGCTACCTGCTAAAACCGACATACTAGTCTGACTGAGCCCGAGACTCTGCTGCCCTGCAAAGACTCTTGTTAGGTCGCCTGCAAAGGTATTTTGCAGAGTAATGCAAAATTTGTATAACTCCAACGGCACGACCGTTACCATACTGGCAGCCATAAAACCTTTAAAAATATTGATTACGGCATGCTTAATGTTAACTCGTCCGGTTTGTGATTCGATGGCCACATCAAAAATTGCAACCACCATGCCAGTCACGAAGAGAGCCCATCCGAAGAGGTAAAAAAGATGCAGAGCAGCCTTAACCCATGCGAGATCATACATTTCTACTCCGAGATTGCCCATCTCGGTGAAAAATTGCGCGATGGCATCATAGATGGCTGTATAAAACCAGCGGAGCATAGTATCCCAGATGGCGGAGGATACCTGCTCTCCCAACCATCCAAAGGTGTCACTAAAAAAATCACCAATCCCACCGATAATATCTCCCAACCAGTCAAACATTCATGCCACCTCCTTCACTTCATATATTCCTTTCCTTACGAGATAATTGACCAAATATAGGTCGGTGCAGTCAACGCAAAAATCAAGCAACCGAACAGAATCGCCGGGGCTGCCCATTCAAATTGCCCATGCTTGCGGTAATCGAAATAACAGGTCCCGAGCTTTACAAAAAGAAGAACCGCTAAAATGGTATCGACAACCGGAAAGACTACATTATTGACCACCGACTTAATTTGGGTTTTGGCATCGCTCCATGTATTTTCAATCGCTCCTGCCACATCGCCCGCCGCAAAGGCCGTAACTGTAAACACAGCGGTAAAAAGCAGCACAAGGAGCGTACAAAGAATCCATCTTTTGTTTTTAGAAAGTAAGCTCATTGGGATTCCTCCATTCTTCATTTAGATTCAAATTTATTTCACTTCCGGAGATGTACCGAACGGTGATTCCAAGCCTTTTAGCCATATTTATTTCTCTGATCATCCCTGCCGTAATCCGATCACCAAAATACCACAGTTCATCACACTCTTTTAAAAGCTCTAGCCCTGCACAAATACCAAGCTCTCTTTCTGTCAGTAGATCGTCGTCAAGAAATCGTGTAAAATATACATGGGGCGCTATCGGGAGCGCCCCATGCGTAACCATTGCCCATCGGCAGTATTCTTCAGCCTTTGTGATATTATTTTCCAAATTCCCGCGCAAAGCGGAGCAAATGAATACCTTTTTCATCAATGAACCCTCCTTGCATACCAGTCATCATAAGCAGATTCGGAAATCACAATGGGAGAGGAGTTCAGATATCCTGAGATCATACCGGCAGGAGTCCAGATGTCTGCTACATATCCTTGTACTCTGTAGTAGTTGGTATTGGGAAACCAGAGCGGAATGAAATGCAGACGGGCATAATAACCCTTTGCATTCATCGGCAGTTGGAATGCGTTGGTTGCCATTCGGTCAAGAACACGGAATTTTCCAATTCCTGTGTCGTATCGAAACTCCGGGAAGTATAGGAACGCCATTTGTGCATTGGTATACATCGCTGTTGTAGGTGCGGTTCTTCCAGATAAAGTCTGCAATCCTATATTCCAATCAACAATGAAACCATATCCCGATTTCATATGCCAGACACCATTTTTGTATTCTCTTGAGGGAGAATTCACATCGGGAACAATGATGGGTAAAGATGCTGTGTTTAGTGTTAATCCATAGGTTCGTCTGATGAATTGGTTGTTTTCATACACCCATTCCGACCATTGTGCTGAAGCAGTGTTTGTTCTGTATGGTGGTGAGGTGAGGCTGAAACTTGACGGGGCAGATTTTTCAAACACGGTATCCGGTGTTTGAGACACAGGCTTTTTTTCTGTTCCGTGAGATAGAGTTTTTGTATCAATCACGACCCCGCCTGAAACAATCTCTCCTTTGAGTGTAAGATTTGCACCATTCAACCCACTTGGAACCGTCCATTTGAAATACATGAGGTTATCGCCGTATGCGGGAACGATCACGGAGTGCTTTGTCGTGCTATACAGTGCTGTGTTGCCCAGACAGGCTGTGAATCGCACCGAAATGTTGTTGGTTGGGATGAAATTTACAGCCGCTGAATTTTGTATTCGAAAGCTGGTGATGACTTGTGTGTTTTCTCGATACAGAGAATTCGGTGTGACCGTTTGGAGTTGCAGCGGATGCTGAACGCTCCAGTATCGCACCCAATGATTG
>DOWI01000299.1:6459-7049 GCA_003519645.1 Oscillospiraceae bacterium | reverse complement strand
AGTAATTTGCTGCTTCTCCGATGGCAGCGCCGGTTCGTCCAGAAGTTCGTCGAAGAGGAGCATACTATTATAATAATTGGCGATCACTCCCCAATCGTAATAACTCTGTGAGGTTCTGGAGGTATAGCTTCCTTCCCACAAATGCAGGACATTCTGGTAGGTTTTGTACCCAACGCGATGATCCTTGTTTATCAGCAGCTCTGTATAGTCATTATTGAAAATTCCCCTGATGTATGCAATACGCTCTTCCTGATCCTCATGAGTGGCGTAAAAATCTGCGATTTCTTGCTTTGTGGCTTTGAGGTGAGGGGTCGAGCGCAGGATTTCCTTAATCGTAACATCTGCATGAAAAAACGGAAGACTTTTGTCCTCCGTTCTTCTGTCGTACCATGCTAATTGTAAATCAGTTCCATCAGTACCGTTTCTTCCGCTTGATACCTCAGGTTGTTCATGTGTCCCGTCCAGCCCATCGGGTTGGTTGCTTTGTCCGGTGCGGGGCTGCTCATTAGGAGCTTCGCTGCGATGCTCTCCACGCGTTCCCGTGCGGTCTGGTCGATCTCCGACAGGTGGCTGTTCAGCTTGCCCGACAG
>DOWI01000299.1:0-6450 GCA_003519645.1 Oscillospiraceae bacterium | reverse complement strand
GCAACATCCCATATTTGCCGATGGGGGTCTGTTCCTCCGGCAGTGCCAGATCGGGAAGCAGGTAATCTCCCTGCTGTGTGTAGGTCAGTTCCATATTTACCATTCCTTTCAGAATCACTGTTTTGTTTTACATTTACATTGTGGCGCACATTTTCATTTTTTGCAAAGATGTGGCTCTGTTTTTTCTCCGCTTTTTGCAGCTCCTTGACCGTAGAACCTATTTCTCTTAAAAGCATCTCGGAAATATCACTGGTAGCGGCTCCCAAGCGGGAGATAGTATCCAGCGTATTGAAATTGACAATATCCTGAAAATCCTCAAAGGTCAGATATTCATCGGCGGCATAGCCGCAGCGGACTAAAGCCATGTAGCCCACAGAGGTCTTTAATATGTTTTTGAAAACAACCTCAACATTGAGTTTATCTAGTTCCTCCAGAAAGCTATCCTCTCGATAATCCATCAGTTCGGCAAGGTAATCAGAAAAATTATCGTCCACGGCGTTTTGTGCTGCGGAAATGAGAGCAGAAGGTAAATCAGACTTATTATCCAGCTCACCAAAGGTATTTTCCAGTGTTTCCGTTACTGCTTCGGCATGTCTGTCCTGCATTTCCCAAAGAGTGATAGTACGGTTCTGGCGACTATTGGTGTCGGACAGGTCAAAAACATGGCGCAGAGCAAGGCGGCTTCCACTGTCATCTATGAGAGCAATACCCCTTGCACCCCGATTTACCCACCGTCCCAACTTGTTCCACAGTTCAATTTCTGCACAAGCTGTCGCATCCGGACGCTGCGCATAGATTAAAAGCTGATCCTGAAATAGGTATTTATAGTTGTGCGCCGCCGTTTTCAGAAAGGCAGTCCAGTTAGCCGGGTCTTTCACGGCGGCGCAGGTGGTACTTTCCGAAAGTGCTGTAATCAGTTGCAGTTTTGTTGCCAACGCTTATCCCTCCTTCAACAATGAGCTTTACCGCTCCGGTTCATGTCGTTTTTTAACCGGACGTTCCGGTTTTGTGATGTTTCCTTGTTCCTGTTGCAGCAATTTCAAATGATGAATTTCATCCAGCGCCCGGTTGCATAGGTCTTCCAAAGCGGTCAGACGGTCGCCCAGATAATGGCCCCAAAAGTAGCCCTTTTCGCCTTTTCTGCATTGCCAAGTGACAAACGGCACAAGTTCCGTATCCCTCTGTCCGATAACAAACTCCGAATTGCCTACGCTCAGCCGGTCGGTGATGGTGTAACCAGCATTGATTTCCTTTTCCATAACCAAACCTCCTTATCGCTCCGGTTCGCGCTTTTTGTGATTTGTCTGCCGTTCAGCCTCTATCTGCTTCAGGCGCTCTTTGGCCCAATCGGGCAAATGCTCCGGCTTGATAATCCCCAAAATATCCTCACGGTTCCATCGGGATTCCTTGCCGGAATAGAGGTTCACGGTATAGACCGCCCGGCCTCTGGAATTGGCATGAGCGCCAAAACCTCCTGTGGCCAACACAAGCTGCTTATCGGCGGTTTGATATTCAGGACGCAGAGAACTTGCGCGTATGACTACCACTTTGTTTTCAATACTCTTTCCGTAATCATTAGGGATGCACTGCTCCCCAGTAAAGGCCGATAAAGGAACGGTGATTTTATCCCGTTCCGCCTTAACTATCTCAAGCTGTGACCGTACCCGGTTGGTAAATTCGGTCATTATCTCTAGGTAGTCATCGCTTCCGGCAGCTTCAAAAAATTGCTCGATGCCCAATGGGTTATTCCAGGTGCAATAGCATACCATGTAAGGGGTACCGGTCTTTTTTTGATCGACACAGAAAAGGACTTCCTTATCTCCAACGTGGATAGCGTGTTTTACCTCAAAGGTATCCACCATGCGTTTTTCATCATCCACCTTAATTCTCACTCCTATCCGGCAGACAAAAAGGAACGGTTTCCCGCCCCTTTTGCTGCCAGTCCGTTATTTCTTTTTCTGTTTGATGTGCAAGTATATCGCACAACCTACAATCACAAGGCACAACACGATGGCTAAAATAGTTTTCAGTTCCACCAGAAACACCTCCCTTTATTAAAATCCGACTATATAAAGAACACCGGCATAGGCAAAAAAACCGATGCACAAAAATACGGCCAACGGTACGCTCCTTTGCCGTGTCGCCGCCCCATAAATGCAGGCGGGAGGCAGGGCAAAAAAGAGAATAAGGGCGAGTGCATTCAAACCGAAAGAAAAACCCATCGCTGCCGTCAGCTTAATATCTCCGCCGCCCACACCCCCGCATTTCATGGCAAGAAGCAGCAGGCAGACACCCGGCAGCAGAAATCCCGCAATCCGCTGGGCCGGGGTCGGATATGGTAGTAGAAAAGCAGATGCACTGCCGATTAAAAGGATTGCAATCCACGTCCAATCGGGGATGATCCGTTTTCTTAAATCCGTGATAGCCGCCCACATAAGGGGAACGGCGCAGAGCGGCACCATCATATCAATTTCCTGTGGTGACATCATCATCGTACATGCTGTCCACCACATAGATTTTAAGTTCCCCTCCGGTAATCCATCGAGATAAGGTTCCTCCCGGTGTATGGACATCGGTTACACAAAGCTGTACGATGTAATCTCGAAAATCCGGGAACCAAACCGGGATGTACTGCTTTTTGTACCGGAAGGGAGATGCGGGATTCTCCGTAAAAATAAATTGTCCGCCTTCCTTGATTAAAGGGATGGCGGTTTCATAACGGTATTCTGGAAGATAGACTTCCGCTGTCTGCGGAACGGTAATCAGTTCCGTTCTGTCGTAGTTTGTATTTACGGTTGCCGTGACACGAATGGAATAACCGTAACCGGATTTGAGATAGCCCTTGTCTTTGGTATCGTAATTCAGCACGGCGCTGACATTTAACTGAGCGTAAAACTCACGCCATACAAAATGGCCGTTTTCATACCGCTGTTCCCACCACGTTACTCGTGGTTGTTCTTCTCTTTTCGGCGGATCAGGCAGCATCCGGCTTTCCTCTGGCTCCTTGTAAGTCACGTTCTGAATGACCGCCTTTTGGGTGTAGATATTGTTGTCGGTGCTGCCTTCATTGTCCAGTGTTTGGTCTGGGTTTATGATGGCAATCAAGGTAATGTCCTTGTCGGCCTGTACGTTGGGAGTATCCCATCGCAGCGATACGACATTCCAAGTATCCTTTTCCATGACAACCGCATCAATGCGCTTTTGATAGGATAATTCGGGAATTTGAAACAGCACAGTAACATTTTCTCCCGGCGTAAAATCCAAACTTCCGCGATTGCCAACCTTAACGGTGGTAACAACCACCTGATTTTCCTTATATCGGTCGGGGGTAATGCGCTGCACATCCAGATCATAAGGACGCTCCAGCACCATGATTTCAGCCGAAGCCTGGTTGTTGCTCAAATCAGTATCCATATATCCATTGGGTGGCAACACCTGTGCTGCAATTTGAATGGGGATACCTTTCTCACCTGCGGTGCCGGTTACAAGATACGATTTCTTTTCATACGCCTTAAAATTGGTGGTGGCAGGCACGGCAGGAACCGTCTTGCCGTTGATAGTAACATTCAGACGCACATCAGAAAGTGCCTTGTCGGTAGAATTGGCAAAGTACACCGTGAAGTTGTATACCTCACGCTCGAAAGCCGTGGGCGGAGAGGAGAGATTTACCCAAACATCGCAAAGTCTGTAAACTGGAGTATCGGACTCATCAGGATTGTCCGGTTCGTCAGACTCATCAGGGTTATCCGGTGTGTCCGGGTTATCAGGTTCATCAAGACTGTCAGGGTTGTCAGGATTATCCGGCTTTTCTACTACAGTAATGCTCGTAACAGCGGTGTTGTTGATGGGGTTTTCATCTGTAAAGCCCTCCGGTGCTTCCACATTGGCCCACAGGCGGTAAACCTCACCTGCATTTCCAGCTATGCCGTTAATGGTGTAGGTCTTGGTTTCCTGCGGTGCGAAGTCCGCTGATTTTGGGATTTGCGGCAGAATGTTTTCATTATTCTTGCCAAGTAAGGGAACATCTTTGAGTGTTGCAGAGGACTGGTTGGTGAAGCTCATGGTAAAGCTGTATTCCTCATGCTCAAAAACTGTAGGAGCGGCCATAATACCTACGGATAGGTCACAAAGCTCCTTTGTGTCGGGCGGCTGCTCCGGGGGATTGCTGGGATCATCGGGATTATCCGGCGTGTCCGGTTCATCGGGCGTATCGTTGCTGCCGGGTATTGGCTCCGGGGCCGGGTCAATCACCTTTATAATGGCCGTGGCGGTGTTGTTGGAAAGATTGCCGTCAATAATGCCCTCCGGTACACCAATATTCGCCCAAAGATGGATTTCATTGCCGGTGGTGTCGGCGCTGCGCTTTACCTCATAGGCTTTGCTTGTATTAGCAGGAAAGTCCTGCATAACCGGTATTTCTTCGATGGCCGCACCGTCCACCGTTCCCTTTAATGGTACATCATAGGCCGCACTGTTCCCGCTGTTCATATAAAGGACGGTAAAGGAGTAGTCCGCCCCACGATTGACCGTGGCAGGGGCACGGATAACTACGGATAGGTCGTTTCCGTCCTGGGAGCGATACTTAAAGTAAAAGTCTGCGGCAGGGATTTGAAAGTGGATTTTCTGTGTAATCTCCATCTGTGTTTTACTTTCCCCGTCAGTGTATTCGGCAGTCTCCGGGGTGTAATCCCATTCCAGTCCCATGTATTGATAGTTGCGGGACAGCCGGATACCATCCTTATGAAAGGTGACGACGGCGGTTTGATAAGGGTAAAGCAGCTCGGGAACTCCTTTGTCCTGGGCTGTGAGCCTGCCATATACTGTCTGCTTGCTCTCGTCACACCAGGTCGCTTCCACATCAATTTTTACAGGAGCTTGATAGGTCAATGCCGTATCCCGCATTGTTTCAAAGGCAATCAATGCTTTTTTCGTCCAGCCGTAACGGGTGGTCAGTTCTTCATAATCGGCCTTAGTGTCATAGGTTCCGTATAGCCTGCCGGAAGCATAGCCATATATTTCGACAACAAGGCTGCCCTTAAGGGTATAAGTTCCTCCATCACGCTTGCCGATCCATCCTGCGATACGCTCCTGCTCATAATCGGCTACGGTGTTAGCGTTTACAAGGTCAATGCGCTGTGGCTCCGAGAAGGACTTTAACAGCGTATCGCCCTCATAAATGTCAGTAATCAGCATACCGATGGTGCGGTATCGGGTGTCATAGGTCGCTTTTACCTGAAAGACTACATTGACCGTGACGGTGAAAACCGCGCCTTGATTGGTCTTTGCAGTAATGGTATAAGGACCGCAAAGCTCCTTGCTTTCCACCGCAAGAATATAGTCCGGCGTGATTTCATGAATTTCGCCGCCGTATTCCAGCTCTATATCCGTTAGCGTCTCGGTTTCGGCTGTAACGCTAATGGGGATTTGTGCTGGGAATTGCTCCACGGCTACCACGCCGCTTTCGTTTTGCAGGCTGTCTATGGGAGAAGTGACAAGGATTTCAATGTCACTGGATGCGGCAAATGCCTTAACGGAAAACAGCAGGCAGCACAGAAAAACAAGCTGTAGGGTAAAAAATATTTTTCGTTTCATTCAGAACCTCCTTCCGTAATTTGTGTGTTGACACTGGATATAATAAAAGGAAGCCGGACTTCCCCGCTCAGGAAGCTGAAAATGCTGCGAGTTCTAAGCGTACCGTCCAGCGTCAGCCGGGGCGGGCTTTCTGTGGCATGGATGCTTTCAATCTCCAGTTCGTATACCCATTCTTCGCCGACAAATTTGTTCAGGCATGAATCTAACGACATGCTTTCATGCAGGTATTCGTACAGCTTTTCTTCCGCAAGCGCAGTATCCATAAGGGCATAGCCGTCCCTGCGGTAGTCGTCACGCATGGCATATTCAACGGCACTGTTTACACCTCGTTGGAGAACGTACTCCACCTGCTGATACAGGCTTTCCATGCGGAAATATTCAATCAGGATGGCAGCAAGGGTCAGGATGAAAAAGACGAGTATAAGGATAAACACAAAGGCGTCGCCTTTGCGGTTTTGCAGCGTTCGCTTGATTTTGCTCACAGCATTTGCCTCCTTCTCGGCGCTCTTATTCCGGGAGCTTCCAATGTTTTTCCGACATGCCGGTAATGCTGACCTTCATAGGAATCTGGATCACCACTGGGGACACGAAGGATGGCGTGAGGACAGTAAAGGGATGACTGTATGTCATCGTGATCGTAAAGGTATCCCGCAACTGGATTTTCTGCCCGTCAGAATAGGTTACATCTTCGACAATCAAATCCGGCGAAAGTCCGGTCTGCTGCTTAAGCCGATAAAAAACATTATAGGCTTTGTCCGATACCTGCCCCTCCAGTTCCACCACCCGTACAACACGGCGGCAGACATGATTCAGATTAAGATAAGTGGTAAAGATGCTTAAAAAGCTCATGACCGTAAC
>DOWI01000220.1 GCA_003519645.1 Oscillospiraceae bacterium | reverse complement strand
TCCGGTTTGGTGACGCGGTAATACCCGGAATCGACACGTGCTAGTCGAAAACCATTACTTTCGAAGAGCAGTCGTAAAGCATCCTCAATTGGCAACTGGTTGAAAGCCGCGTTCACTTTGCCTGCCACGCCGCTGTCAAGTGCCAGTACAATTCCGGTCTCAACCGTGATCCGGCGCGCCAGGGCGCTAATGTCGGCATCTTTGGCTTCCACGGAGAGTCGTCCGTCTGCGTAGGTGACCGTAAAGGTCTCACCAGCAGGAGCAAAACTGGGGTGGAAATGATAAATGTTTTCGCGCACTTCCAAACGGCAGCTGGAAGCATCCGCAATGATTGCCAAAGCTTTATCGGGAGGCAGGTTGTGCAGCAGCAGGCTAACCTGACCGGTTACCCCGGGGTGCGGGATGATATTAATTCCGGTGGAGCGTGAGATTTCAGTCAGCAGTACNNGATCAGCCTGCTGCGCTTCTACACTGAGCAAGTTTTGTTCGTAATGTACGCTGTAACTTTTGCGGACGACCCGATAAACCGGACCTTCTTTTGCATATGTGAGTTTGGCGGCTTCGCAGACAACACCAAGTGCGGTCTCAAATGAAACTTCCGTAAGCGTCATGGTGAGCGTACCGCTTACGGAAGGATCAACAATGAGATTAACACCGGCTTGTTCGCCAAGACCGCGCAATATGTCGCGCACATCGCTATTCTTGCAGTTCAGGCTAACCAGTCCATCAGCTCCGCTGATCGGCCAGTAAGCGGTAGCACAGGTCAGCGCAAAGATAAAAAAAACAATAAAGCCACGGGTGATTGATTTCAACGTTTTCCCCCCGTTTTCTGACTTGCTTGAATGGGAACGGTTTTGTTAATAAATTCTATACCGGGCTGTTTTTCCCTGCCCGCAAAATCAGAGGTAATCAGGTGGAAACCGTNNGGTTTTCCCTGCCCGTAATATCAGAGGTAATCGGGCAGAATCCGCTAAAACCTGCGCATTTTCGACAAAGGTTTTTTCTTAATTGCAGTAGAATCATTATTATCTGTCGATAGTTTACTATTCGGAAACGAAACTAACGGCTAGATAGGCTTTCCTGTTAAATAAGTGAAAACAGTTTAAAAGGAGCGATAATCATGGCAAAGATCAAATTCGTTATCGGAATAGTACTGCTGTCTTTACTTTTCGTCTTCCAGATTACTTCTGCGGTTGAACCTGCTGAATTAGTAAATATGCGTGAAGAAATGGCCAAATTTTACCCGGCACATGACAATCTTATGAGGGGCGATTTCTATACAGGCAGAAGAGATTATCAAGATACTAAAGGCAAATGGCAGGATATCGACCTGTATTTTACTGAACTCAATCAGGTTGCCAAATCCGACGATAATATTAAGCGCTTTAGTATTAGTACCGAACAGCCTGTTGAACTCAGGGATCAGGAGTTTGGTGTTTTTGAGAATAAGTCTGGTGACGAGGTTAGTATTTACAGAGATCAGTTTACTTTCGGTGTTCTCAAAAACAAATTCGGTTTTTTGACTTCCCGGTACGCGAATGAATCATTTGTAATGATGTTAAGTGATAAAGAGCGCATCGTATTCAAGATGAAAGATATTAATCCAACAAGAGGCCTCAAAGATAAGAACTCGATCAGTTATGAGAAAATATCGGGAGATGTAAGTCTCCGGTATACCGTAACCGCCGAAAAAGTCAAAGAAGAAATTATCATCCCGTCATCTGAGTCGCCCATGAGTTACAGCTACTCCTATAAAGGCTACGGGTTAAAACCAGAGTTTGATGAAAACCAATTGCTTCAGTTCGTAGATGCTAAAGGAAGTACCAAAGTTACAATGTCTACACCGTTTGTTGAAGACTCAAACGGGGAGATCTCTTATGACATAAAAACGGACTATAAAATAGCTGGCAACCATGTAAATGTAACTGTATCCCTTAATCCAGCCTGGATGAAAGATCCCAAAAGAGCGTATCCGGTTGTTTTGGATCCTACATTATGGACACCAGCGCGAGTCGGTGATGCCTATGTCGATGAATATGGTGCCAACAACACCTATGGAACTGGTGCAAATGCAAAGAAAATCAGAGTTGGTGTCTACAGAGGAATTTTTGTGAAAGAATCGCGCAGCTGGGGGCTACTCAAATTCAATCTTAAATCTTTGCCGACGAACTCGTACATTGAGAGCGCCAATTTATCGCTATACTGCTATGATGTTGAAGGCGATAAGCCTTCGACTGGCATAAAAGCCCATGCAGTTGTTTTTTCGGCAACCGATTGGAATGAGGGTACTGTTACCTGGAACAATTCGGGTGTTTCCAGATCCCAACCTAGTGACCCTCTGGCGCAAAATCTACCAAACAGTGTTCAAACATGGAATAAAGCAATATCGCCATCGGTAATTACAAACCTGGTTAACAATCCATCTCGCAGTATCTTACTTTGGACTTACCATTCCTCATATGGTTATATCCGAAATTTTGCTTCCAAAGAATATTCGGATAGCACCAAGTATCCTAAATTACAGGTGTATTACTCACATGTACCCCTGATTGAAAACGCATATGGGGTGCACAACACTCCATCTAATGAGGATCTGGCAGTATTAGGTTTCAAGGACAAGCTTAGTTATCGCATAGGCTGGTCAACCACATTCCCCTATAACCCTGGAATTTCAGGAACTAATTACAGCACAAATGGAAGGGTTACTATTAATGTCGGTGCAAATACAATATCTATCCCTGAAAGCTCATTGGCAACAAGCCACTCTGTAGATTTCGGAGATACTGCGGAGACAAGACTGATACCTAATACAGAATATGGAGTCTTAATTGAGACGTGGTGTGCTGCGCACTCCAATTGCTACTCGTCGACTAATTCTTCAACATGGACAAAAAAGACTCTGCCAAGTTTCAATACCAATCTATCTTTCTCCGGCTTTGATTGGGAAGGGAATCCAGGGGTGAATGTGTCGCTGTGGCCTTGGACATCTGTTGCAGCAACTTCAATTTCTCCTGAACCTGCTTTTCTTGATAAAAATGCTATGGCCATCTGTTATTCGACTGATACTAATACTGCTCCGGAATTATATTACCGGGAAATAGGCGAGACCGAATTCCGGGCAGCAGTATACCCGAGCTTCTCAGATGGATATCGCCATAAATTTGAAATCACAGGGTTACAGGCTAGTGCCACATATGAATATTTCGTGAGAAACCAATACTCATGGGATACATCCGGGCTATATACGATAGATCTCGGAGAAATACAGGTGACTACTCCAGACATAAGTTATAGCGGCTATAATGCTACGACAGCTAACCGCAGTGATGGACTTATTAATGCAACTGTAACATGGAACACTGATTTTGCCACTGACGGCATACTATATTTCGGAACGACAGACACATGCTCCAATTATTCTCAGACAGATCCCAGTATCGATGCGAATCATACGGTTACCATCGCAGGTATTGCTCCCGGTTTGACCTATTATTATCAGGTCGGCTCTAAGGATAGTCAAGCCAAATCAAGAGTTTTTAGTTTTACTGTTCCTTTGGCGATAGTAACGGGTATGGAGTCATACTATAATATTGTTCCATGGAATTTGGGCACTGCAGGCAGTATGGGCATAAATACGGCTAACGGCAATCTTATAGCATCAAAGACTCATTTGGCCCTGGCCGGGCGCGGGCCGGTATTAGCCATAGCGCAGTATTATAACATGAACAGTTCAGAAAACTCAGCCTTGGGACCCGGATGGCGTATGAGTTATGACTCCTCAATTGTTTTTGATAACGTCGGTTCTGCAATTCAAACTCATGAAGACGGCAGCTGTCATGTGTATGCCCAAAAGGCGGAAGGTGGATGGATTTCTCCAAAGGGTGAATTTACCGATTTACAAGCTGTCAGCGGTGGTTATAAGGTAAGATATAAAGATGGAACCGAGTTAATCCATACGCTATTTGGTGATAAATATTGGCTGACAGAGGTGCGTGACAGGTTTGGCCATGCACTTTACATTAATCGCGATCCAGTTACAGCAAAGATTCAATCACTGCGCCGCGCAGCAAGTACAGAAAATGAGGTTTTCTATTACTATACTCAGGAAGGATATTTGGACTACATATTGACAAAGACGGATCCAGCAACCGGTAAGGCATTTAAAATTGACTTTTCTGTTAATGTTGTAAACCAAAATGGGCTTCCTTCGTGGTCAGAATTACATTTTACTCTCCCTTACGAATTGACTGCTGAAACCGGAAGTGAACCACATTTTGTTTACCATATGGATCCCCTAAATACTTATGTACAAGACGGTTTGGGGCATCAGACAATGGTTGGCTATTACTCCGGTCAGGTAAACAACATCAGCTCAAATGTCACGTCTTATGACACGAGCGGAAATGCATATACACCAAATGTCAAGTTTTTGACATTTACATATTCCGGCAATAGTACCAGTGTAACCGATGGGCGCAATAGCACCATAACTTATTTGCATAACCCTGATTCAACACTATCCGAGCTAATTTCTCCGGCATTGGCCGGGGGACAGCCACGCCAAGCTTTTCAATACAATAATCAGTATCAGATTATAGAAGAGACGCATAGCAAGACTCAGGGGTACAATATTTCAACCAAATTTGAGTATGATACAAATGGTAAGTTGATCAAATCCATTGAAGATTGTTATGGTAATGACCCAAAGACTGTGAATAACACTACCGTTTATACCTATGAACCGTTATATCATCAGGTCAAAACGGTAACAGATCCGAGGCAGTATGCCCATGCACCTGATACAGTCAGTTTTGAGTATATTTATAATGAAACAAACGGTGTTCTTCAATCGGTTGAACCTCGTGGGAGCTTCACATCGGCGAATTACCGTATCTCATACACTTATACCGCAAATTTCGATATAAAAACAAAAACCGTATATAACACAAATACCCAATATCCCAGCGCTGTTCCAACCATTATTTATGAATACGGCTATGATTCTTTTGGCCAATTGGAATCTGTATTCTATACAGAAAACGGGCAACGCAAGCTAATCGGGTTCTATAAAAGAGATATGTTCGGCAGGCCGATGTATTCAGTAGACGCCAACGGTACTATTTTTAAGAATCAATACAATAAATTCGGGCTTCTTACCGCTCAGGAACGGCCAAAAGCGATTGATGCTTCTACATTAAGCTATGTCAACACCCGACTGTCCAATTTTGAAACGGTATTGACAGTACTCTCAATGCCTGAACCCAATCCTACCTACAATTTTGAAAAAGTAATGGAATATAATGCAAATACATTACTCACCAGAGAGACTGACCAGAGGGGAAAGAGTACCAGTTATGAGTATGATGAGTTGGGCCGCATGATCAAAGTTACTGCGCCGCTCAATCTCATTTCCTATTACAATTACGACGCCAATGGGAATCTGCAATGGAAGCGGTACAAGGTTCAGGGTGCTTTTGCAATTGCCAGACATGAATATGATGCACTAAACAGAGAGATTAAAGCGACATCTGTCAATTCTGGCAGTGACTTTGAATATGAAAAGGAATACGATCTTGCCGGGAATCTGGCGTTACTAAAGCAGGGT
>DOWI01000437.1 GCA_003519645.1 Oscillospiraceae bacterium | reverse complement strand
CGGGCTATACGCCCTCCTGCTGCGGGGCAGCACCGCGCTTACTTTAATATAATAACCGCGGTTGATTTAGGAAAAGTCAGCCGAGAAGGCGATTGAAAGGCAAGAAAATAAATGCGTAAAGAGAATCAAGATATAAATCAAAAAAAAAGCCGCCGTCTTAAGCCCGGTGTCAGGCTGATGTTGGCAGCAATTATTATTATACTCATATTGGTACTGGTCTCCCTCGCAGTGCGGATGTTCGGCGGTGTGGATATGACGGCATCCGAGGTTGGGGATGCAACATCTTCCGCCCAAACATCGACCGCCTCAGAATCCACCTCGAATTTACAAACCCAGTCTACCAAGACCCAGGCGCAAGACAGCACAACCTCATCCGCCTCGGGACATTATGTTCAACCGGCGGGAGCCAAGTGGAATCTCAAGCTGGTGAATCCGTGGAATCCGGTTGAGTCCGACTATGCACAATCCCTTGTAACCTATGCAGGTGGTAATAAATTTGATAGCCGTGCGATTGATAAGCTCAAGGCTTTGGTAAGTGCAGCCAACGGCAAAATAAGAGTTGCGTCGCTTTACAGGACCATCGAGCTCCAGACCAAACTGTTTAACAACAAGGTCAGCCAAGTCATGGCAAACACAGGGAAACCCCGTGTAGAAGCCGAGACAATTGCGGCGACCGAGGTGGCGCGCCCAGGTACCAGCGAGCATAATCTGGGGCTGGCGGTGGATTTTCTGTTTGAAGGGTATTCTTCGCTGTCTGAAAAGTTTGAAAACACCGCCACCTATACATGGATGATGCAAAACTGTGCCGAATACGGCTTTATCCTGCGATTCCCGAAAAACAAGCAGGCAGTAACCGGGGTTTCGTTTGAACCATGGCATTATCGTTATGTCGGCCAAGAGTCTGCGCGTGAAATCATGTCTCGCCGCATCACACTGGAGGAATACCTAGAGGAAAAAGGGCATTAAGCTTTTGCATTTTGCAAAAGCTTAATTGGAAAGGATTTTTGAAATGTCCAAAAACAAACACATACCCGTTTACCAAATGACACTGGGGGCACTCTATATTGCTTTATTTGGGTTGTCAGGCAATATCCCGTTTTTGTCGGCCATCCATCTTATTCCCGGGGTGCCGATTACCCTCCAGACTTTTTTAATTGCAATGATGGGAATGACGCTCGGTCTGCGTGGCGGCTTGGTTTCCTATATGGCATTGCTGGTGCTCACCTTCTGTGGATTGCCCATGATGTCCGGCGGGAGGGGAGGCCTCGCAGTTATTGTCAGTCCGACCGCCGGCTATGTTTTTGGATGGGTTTTCATAATTGTTTTGCTGGGTCTTTACTCCTCCCTATATATGAACAAGCTCATAAACAAAAAAGCTTTGGGCATGTCCATCCATTTACCGGTATCTTTCGTCATCGGAATGCTGGGTGTTCTTCTGGATTATGCCTGCGGTACCCTTGGACTGATTGCTTTGGGTACCGATAAATCCATTTCGGCGTTTCCGGCTGTTTTTCTTTCAAACATTTCCTTTATTCCCGGCGACGCGGTGAAAATCGGCATTGCCAGCGTTTTATCTCTGGCGTTGTTCGCCAAACCGGCTTTAAGGCGTATTCTGAATTTGAACAGGATTGCTGCCTAAAAGGGAAGATTGTGATATTGTATAGGGAAATTCAAATGCTGCAAGAACACGAACAAGACGCATCAAACCTGCGAAAGCTTACAATAAAGGGCTGTTGCAAAACGGAAGTTGAGCAGCAGCCCTTTTTATTTACACGCGGGATATGATGCCGCAGGCAATCTTTGCACCGGCGTTGCCTGACGGCTGGGATCTGAAATCATCGGGGTCGCGATGAATAATGATGGCGCGCCCTATGATATCTCCCGGCATGAACCGTTCGGTATAAAAGGAATAGACGGCAAACCCGTTGTTTCCAAACAGCGGAAGGAGGTCTCCGGCATGGAGCGGGTGAGGCGCATTCGTCGGGTTGTAATGTTCTCCGACGTCAGCAAACGGATCCTCAGCATTGCCGGAACAGGAATTTCCTTGGTGGATATGTATGGCATAGATCCCGGTGGGCGTATCCGGCAATCCCTCTATTTCGGCTGTTACCAATGTCCCGTTTCCCGCCGGATAAAAGCGGACGGTGCCGCGAATCTGGCTGTGCTGTCGGTCTCCCTGTATTACCGCACGGGCGGCGGGTACCGAATCAAGCGAGGTACGCGCAAGCTGCGCCGATACGGGCGTATATCTATACATAATAATCATCCCTTCATGTACAGGCTCAGAAAACTTGTTTTCTGGATTTCCATTTTGTTATTTATGGAAATCAGTACTATCTTATGATGCCAGAAACGCGTGTGTGATAGAATAACAGGCGTTGAGGATTTTTGAGGGTTTTGCCGTAAAAACACTTCCGGATTGCTTGCATTTCTGCCCTCAATCAAGTATAATGAATTAGTTTGGTACTGCACGAAAGTGCCGAACGATACACAGAAACTTTTTGTTTNNATTAAGGGGGCAGCACTCATGGTTAGAGCAATTGTTGGTGCAAACTGGGGCGACGAAGGCAAGGGTAAAATTACCGATGTGCTTGCGGCAAAATCCGACGTAGTCATCCGGTTTCAGGGCGGTAGCAATGCGGGACATACCATTATCAATCATCTCGGCAAATTTGCTCTGCACCAGCTCCCGTCCGGTGTATTCTATGAGCATATCACCAATATCATCGGAAGCGGCGTATCACTGGATATTAGTAAGTTCCTAAACGAGGTGAACATGCTTGCCGAAAAGGGTGTGCATCCTCGTCTTATGGTGTCGGATCGCACACAGATTGTTATGCCCTATCACATACTCTTCGATCGATATGAGGAGGAGCGGCTTGGGGGCAAGTCCTTTGGTTCCACAAAATCAGGAATCGCCCCGTTTTATTCCGATAAATATGCCAAAACCGGCTTTCAGATATGCGAGCTGTTTGACGAGCATCACGCATATGAAAAGCTGAAAGGCGTTTTGGCGGTTAAGAATGTGCTGCTGCAGCAGCTATATCATAAACCCGCACTCGATGCCGACGAGATTTTCACAGAGTTGCTGATCCAACGTGATAAGATTGCTCCCTTTATCGCAGATACCTTCCAGTACCTGCGCGGTGCCCTCAAAGCTGAAAAGACGATTCTTCTAGAGGGTCAGCTGGGTGCGCTGAAAGACCCGGACTATGGAATTTATCCCATGGTAACCTCCTCTTCGACACTGGCGGGTTATGGTGCAGTAGGNNTCATGAGATCAAGGACATTATCACGGTTGTCAAGGCATATTCCAGCGCAGTTGGTGCAGGCGCGTTTGTAAGCGAGATTTTTGGTGACGAAGCACAGGCGCTGCGGGTGCGTGGCGGCGATGCAGGCGAATTCGGCGCAACAACAGGTCGTCCCCGCCGCATGGGTTGGTTTGATTGCGTTGCGTCACGATACGGCGTGCAGGCTCAAGGTGCAACACAGGTGGCACTGACAATCATTGATGCTCTCGGCTACTTGGATAAGATTCCTGTTTGTGTCGGTTACGAAGTCGACGGGAAGATATTTCGAGATTTTCCCACCACTCCGACACTCCGTCGCTGCAAGCCGATTCTTGAAGTGTTGCCCGGCTGGAAAACCGATGTCCGAGGAATTGCAAAATACGAGGATCTCCCTGAGAATTGCCGCAAATATATTGAATTTATCGAAAATCAACTCGGTGTTGCAATTACAATGGTCTCAAACGGACCCGGCCGCGAGGAGTTAATTTATCGCTGATTTATGTATACAATAGATACAGAAAGGAAAATGATACTCTGTGCAAAACGAAACCGTATTGATACTGGATTTCGGCGGACAATATAATCAGTTAATCGCTCGGCGTATCCGCAATGCAGGCGTGTATTCGGTTGTCAAATCCTATAAAACACCGATTGAGGAAATCCGTGCCGCCGGATACAAGGGGATTATCTTCACTGGCGGCCCCAAAAGCGTTTATGATGACGTTTCCCCACGCTATACCAAAGAAATTCTGGAGCTTGATATTCCTGTGCTTGGCATTTGCTACGGCGCTCAGCTGATGGCGTGGCTTTGCGGCGGCAGGGTTGAGAGCGCCGACCGTGAGTACGGGCAAGCCATGGCATCGGTTGACAGCACCAGCCGTCTTTTCAAAGGCCTGGAAAGCCAGCAGCCATGTTGGATGAGTCATACCGACTATATTTCGGTGCCGCCGAATGGGTTTCGAATTACAGCCACCACCCCAAATTGTTCCTGTGCTGCGATGGAGGATGTGACTCGTGGTCTTTACGCGGTGCAATTCCATCCCGAGGTGCTGCATACCAAAAACGGCAGCCAAATGCTTCATAATTTTCTATTTGATATATGCGGTTGCAAGGGCGACTGGAAAATGTCGTCTTTTGTCGAAGCCGCGGTTGATAAAATCCGCAAACAGATTGGAAACAAGCGGGTGCTCTGCGCCCTGTCCGGGGGTGTGGATAGCTCGGTTGCCGCTGTTATGGTTGCGAAGGCTGTGGGGTCACAGCTTACCTGCATTTTTGTAGATCATGGTCTTCTTCGTAAGGACGAGGGCGATATGGTTGAAAAGATGTTCACCGAGCAATATGACATTCATTTTATTCGCATAAACGCTCAAAAGCGTTTTCTGGACAAGCTTGCAGGCGTATCGGATCCCGAAACCAAGCGTAAAATTATCGGCGAAGAGTTTATACGCGTGTTTGAGGATGAGGCGGGCAAGCTGGGCGAGATTGATTATCTGGTCCAAGGCACCATTTATCCTGATGTAATCGAAAGCGGGGGCGATGACGCTGCCGTAATCAAAAGTCATCATAATGTGGGCGGCTTGCCAGAACGCATGAATTTAAGGCTGTGCGAGCCGCTGCGGGACCTGTTTAAGGACGAGGTGCGCGGTGCGGGTCTGGAGCTAGGTTTGCCCGAGCATATGGTCTGGCGCCAGCCCTTCCCCGGACCAGGACTTGCGGTACGCTGTATTGGTGCGATTACGACCGAAAGGCTGGCGATTCTTCGCGAGGCAGATGCTATTTTCAGAGAAGAAATCGCCAAAGCCGGACTGGAGCGCGACATTAATCAGTATTTTGCCGCTATCACCGACATGCGCTCGGTGGGTGTGATGGGGGATACCCGCACTTATGATTATACAATTGCCCTGCGCGCTGTTACCACAACCGACTTCATGACCGCCGACTGGGCAAGAATCCCCCTGGATGTGCTGGGCGCTGTGTCCACCCGCATTGTAAACGAGGTTAAGGGAGTCAACCGCATAGTGTATGATATAACAAGCAAGCCCCCGGCCACGATTGAGT
>DOWI01000253.1 GCA_003519645.1 Oscillospiraceae bacterium | reverse complement strand
TCAAAAACCTTGGCTTCAATTGTTGTCTGGCCGAGAGGAAACCCGATGGTAGCGCCCACAAGAACATCACTGTTTTTTAGATACTCCTTACACTTTTTAACCGGAGCAGAGTTAATCATAACCGTTTTAAAGTGGTAATGGTCACTTTCCTCCCAGAAGGCTTTGAAATCGGAATCGCTTACATATGCCTTTAGAAGAGTCTGGTCAAAATATTTGGCAAGCTGTTTNNAGGTGTAAGGTCTATTTTCATTATTGAAACATCCTTTCTGGTTGGCGGCCGCAGTTCGAAACTTTATAAAGTATTATGTCGATATATGTTTGAGAGGAATACAGATTTCGTAAACTGATTTACTGCTATTTATATCTTAATAGTTATGGTTACATTGTGTCAATGCCCAACATTATCGAAATTTAGATGTTACGTAATTTTTTATGGATTCAATACGTGATAATTTTTCAGACAGGCTATCAAGTATCATACAACACACTTCCTCATATATTGATTTGTAAAGCGTCTTTTTATATAGGGAGTGTTTGGATTGAGTGGAATTGCAGGAATTATTGAATATGGAGAGCAGCTTAGTAACCGCCACAATGTTCTTGAATGCATGCTTGAATGCTTAAACCATCGCGGGCCAGATCAGTCAGGTATTTGTGAAAAAGCACACGCTGGACTTGTAAGCGCCCGTCTTGCCGTTGTTGATATAAAAAGCGGTCATCAACCCATGACCGCTTTGGATGGGGATCGAGAATATACAATCGTTTATAACGGAGAGCTATATAATACCGATGAGATTCAAAATAGATTGATTTCGGAAGGTATGGTATTTGAAACCCGCTCTGACACTGAAGTAGTGCTGAAAGCCTTTATAAAATGGGGGGAACGCTGTCTTGATGCGTTTAACGGAGTCTATGCCTTTACTATTTGGGAAGCAAAGGAGGAGAAACTGTTTTTAGCTCGTGATCGTATGGGTGTCAAGCCTCTGTTTTTTGCAAGACTTGAAAGTGGACTTCNNGGTTCTGAGCTAAAAGCAGTATTAAAGCATCCCAAAATTCCTCCCCAGATTGATTTGAACGGAATTTCAGAACTACTGCTTTTAGGACCCGGCCGTACCCCGGGATGCGGCGTTTTTAAGGGGATTAATGAACTCCTGCCCGGCCAATGTGCGGAATATTCGAGGGATGGTTTCAAAACAAGAATCTACTGGACACTTAAAGATGCCGAGAACAATGATACATTTGATCAAACACTTGAAAAGGTGCGTTGGCTAATAATCGATGCGATAGAGCGTCAAACCGTATCCGATGTACAGATTGCCACTTTTCTGTCAGGCGGCCTTAATTCAAGCATCATATCCGCGATTGTTGCAGGTCAAGTGCAAAAGCAAGGCAAAAAACTACATACATTTTCGGTTGATTACGCAGACAACGACCCACATGTGAAGGCAAACCATTTCCAGCAAAACAGTGATAATTTATATATTCGGAACATAGCGGAACATATTGGCTGCGTACATACAACCATAACCCTTAATGCAGAGGAAGTCGCCGATGCGCTTTTTGATGCAGTAGTGGCAAGAGATCTGCCGGGAATGGTCGATGTGGACAGCACCCTGCTTTTGCTCTGCCGGCGTGTAAGACAGGATGCTACCGTTGTTTTATCGGGTGAATGCGGTGATGAAATTTTTGGCGGCTACCCGTGGTATCGCGATATCAAAATCAGAAACAAAAACGGTTTTCCCTGGTCACAGTCCACATCCTACCGGACCTCTTTTCTAAATGACAATCTTGCCGACTCCCTGCCCGCTCATGAATTTATACAGGAACGTTATCGCGATTCAATATCTGCAATCGATATTATAGGGAATCCCCCACCAATTGAACGCAGGATGAAAGAAATGATGGGGCTGAATCTGCGCTGGTTTATACAAACCCTGCTGGAAAGAAAAGATAGGACATCCATGTATAGCGGACTCGAGGTTCGCATACCGTTCTGTGATCATCGTATTATTGAGGCATTCTATAGAATGCCGTGGAAATACAAGGATTACGAGGGACGGGAAAAAGGATTGCTTCGTAAAGCATTTGAGGATTTATTGCCGGATGAGGTTCTGTGGAGAAGAAAAAGCCCCTACCCCAAAATACTTAATCCCGAATATAATAAAATCATCAGTGACCGTCTAAATGATGTGATCGCCAGCCCCCATGCGCCTTTGTTAAAACTAATAGATCAGTCTGCATTAGAAACGCTTCTGAAAGATAATCGTAATGAACAATGGTATGGTCAGCTGATGAACACCCCACAAACCATCGCATATTTCCTGCAAATGCATTATTGGCTGGCACAGTATCATGTTGAAATTGTTATTTAACCGGAGATATAATTCGGCAATCCCTATGGACCTGCCGAATTTTGTATTTTGATTTAACGTAAGCAGGATGTCCGGATCTCCCTACATTACAACCAAAAACGCCGCGTTATAAATAACTCATAATTTTCTCAATAACCTGTTTTTTAAGCCTGGTTACCTCCACAAAATCCATCTGTGGAATGTAATATTTTTCAAGCTTATCATGCGATAGCTTTGCCGCTTTAATTCTTCTGAACGCCTCGTTAAGCAGCGTTTCCATCAACTCTTTATCCTTTTTAATCCAATCATCCTTAGCAAGCAATTTTTCAGAAATTATTGCTTCATCCAAATTCAATGTTTTGACGGACTTGTTTTTTACCTTGCTATCTATAGTCAAGGCTAAGTTCAGCTTCTCAACGAGAATGGTCTCCAATCTTTCGGGGTTGAGGGGTTGATGGTATATCTCCACGTTGTACCCCTTTAACAAATACTCATTCGCAAGCATATACAGTATTTCGCTGGCGCCTTTTTGATTCGCTCCTTCCAACAGACAGCATTTGCAACCATCCGAAATGATTGTATCAATATAATCGATTCTTCCATCCGGTGTCAGTGCATTATGAAACAAGTGTCNNAGGAAGATGCAAGGCCATCAAACAACTCCATCTTAAGGTCTAATACCAGCTGTCCATACTCTGCCTGAACAACCGTTTCCTCCACGGTTGTTTCTATATCATCCTGCAGTTCCTTGGCGCACCGCAGGTAGTGATAAGCACTGTTAAACAAACCTTTTAATTCTTTATTCAATTTCAATATGGCTTTCCGCTCTTGTTTCAAGCCGTCTTCATCCCAAAAGGCGCCAAAGTTCAAAATCTCATCAACTGCACCGGGCGTTTTCGGGTCCATAATATGCGGTGTGGTTCCGTCCAGAATTGCCACCTTGGCCTGCTTAATTACAACACCGTCTAAAGAATTGCTGTCTGAAGAACAATGGTGATGCTCTACATCATAACCCATCTCCACAAAATGGGCAGCGATTGATTTCATAAAACTACTTTTGCCGACACCCGGACCGCCCTTTATGCAAAATATTCTATTCGCTTCATCATTTGGAATGATATAATCATAAAAGGAATGAAATCCCCTAAAAGTATTGCCTCCCGGAAACACATTTTTAATGCTGCTCATGCTTATCCCTCCGCAATATATTATTTTCCAGCATTACATATCATATTACAAGAATCATTGTAAAATGCATGTCATTTGAGTTTACAACATTAAACGGACTGCATTTGAATGGAATCCATCCGTATGCAGTCCGTTTAAATCATTATGCGTTAAACGCATCTTTTACTTTTTTAAAAAAACTCCGTCTTTTAGGATAATTGCCATCGCCGCATGCTTCTTCAAATTCCTTGAGAATCTTTTTCTGCGATGCGCTGAGCTTTTGCGGAACTTCAATGGTAACCTTAAGAATCTGGTCACCGCGTCCCCTGCCGTTTACATGGGGGATTCCCTTGCTTTTTAGTCTGAACACATCGCCCGGTTGTGTACCCTCCTTAATGACATGGGTTATGTTCCCATCCAGCGTAGGCACTTCTACCTCGGCACCAAGCGCAGCCTGAACAAAGGTTAGCGGAAGCTCATACCAGACGTCATAGCCATCCCGCTCAAACACCGGATGAGGACGAACAGCCACAGAAATCTGCAAATCGCCGGAGGGTCCCCCGTTTGCGCCTGCATTTCCTTTGCCGCGAATACTGATTATTTGCCCGTCATCAATGCCTGCCGGTATGTTAATCCNNCCTGATAGTTGACGGGCGGCGGACAAATTCGGTCCCCTCACATACGCGACAAGGAGAGTCGATAATTGTTCCGCGCCCGCGGCAACGGGAACAAACCGTCTGCGTCTGCACAACCCCGAAAGGCGTGCGCTGCTGTCGGCGTTCCTGTCCGCTTCCACGACATGTCGGACAGGTTTTGGGAGAGGTACCCTTTGCCGCTCCACTTCCTCCACACTCATTACAGGCGGCAACCACATGTACTTCAACCTGCTTTTGGCATCCCCTTGCCGCTTCCTCAAATGAAATAACCACCGATGAGGAAATATCGCTTCCCCGGCGGGGTGCGTTGGGATTTTGGCGGCGCCCGCTTCCTCCGAAAAACGAAGAAAATAGGTCTCCTAGATCAAAATCCATACCATCGAAACCATAACCCTGATAACCGCCCGCACCAAAGTTGGGATCAACGCCCGCATGCCCATACTGGTCATAACGCGCCTTCTTCTGGCTGTCCGACAGCACCTCGTATGCTTCGTTAACCTCTTTAAACTTTGATTCGGCCTGTTTGTCACCCGGATTCAGATCAGGATGATATTTTTTTGCCATCTGACGATATGATTTTTTAATTTCATCTTCCGAAGCACCCTTTTG
>DOWI01000424.1 GCA_003519645.1 Oscillospiraceae bacterium | reverse complement strand
ATTCCCATCATGGAGCAGATAACAGGAATGCCGCACCGGTCAACAAACACACGGAGTTCTTTAAGGGCATTGGCTGAAAATACACCGCCGCCGGCACAAAGAACAGGTCGTTTGCTTTCCTTTAGGGCTTCTATAACCTTTTTAATCTGCAGAGAGTGCCCCTGTGAACGCGGCTTGTAGCCGATAATGTTGACCGGAGTACTGTAATCAAATGCCGGAATACTGGTTTTCTGCATATCGATTGGTACATCAATCAGTACAGGTCCGGGACGGCCGGTTGAAGCAATATGAAAAGCTTCCTTAAAAATGCGCGGTATATCGGACGCATTCTTTACCAGATAAGAGTGTTTGGTAAAGGGCTCGGCTGCACCTGTTATATCGGCCTCCTGAAATACATCACGGCCAAGAAGATCGCTGCGAACCTGACCCGTAATCACAACCATTGGAATTGAATCCATGTACGCCGAAGCAATACCTGTAAGAAGGTTTGTCGCACCGGGACCAGATGTTGCAATACAGACGCCGGGTATACCGGAAATCCGTGCATAGCCACTTGCTGCATGCGCCGCATTCTGTTCGGTACGCACTAGTATATGGTGAATACTGCTATCAATCAAAGCATCATAAAAAGGGCAGATAGCAGCGCCGGGGTAGCCGAACGCCACCCGCACTCCTTCCTTCTCTAGACATTTCACCATGGCCAAGGCTCCGGTCATCATTTCAATCCTCTCTGTTAACGTGGGGATATACTCCGTAGAATAGTTAGCGATATACCGGTGTGTGGTGGCATATCGGCTTCCACAATATTCAACAATATATAAGTATTCATTGTTTATTCTGATTTTTTATTATAACTTTATTTAATTAGCAAGTCAATACATTTTGTAGGCTATATTGAATGCCTGAATGCCGCAAGCCATAATGAATGGTTTCACATTTTAAAAAAGCCGGAGCAAGTCCGCCCCGGCTTAGTGCAACAAACAATACTATCTGTATCTACTATTGTTATCCATAATTATGTCATGGTCCATGATCAAGTTCTCTCTATTGTTTCTGTTGCGTTTGTGTCTATTGGAATACATATAATCCTGAACCTTATCCAGCATCTCACCAAAACGCTGGAAGTGAACTATTTCGCGCTCACGTAAGAATGAAAGTGCCTGATTGACGCCATGATCATCTGACAACTGAATTAGGTGCTCATAGGTCGCGCGAGCCTTTTGTTCCGCTGCCATATCTTCATGTAGATCTGCTATAGGGTCGGATTTGGCATTAAAATATGTGGCTGTAAATGGCATGCCAGCAGCGTTGTGGGGGAATGGATTCCTTCCGTGATCTGCAAAGTGTGCAGCATAAGGCGAATTCTTAATTTTTTCGATTGGTGCGTGTTCAACCAACTTCCAGACGATCGTAGCTATCATTTCCCAGTGGCTGAGTTCTTCCGTGCCTATATCTGTAAGTAGCGCGCGGGCTTCCGGCAGGGGCATATAATAACGCTGTGTTANNTCCATCTGCACCGCCGAGCTGTTCCAATATTAATTCAGCAAGAGCAGGGTTTGTTGAATCTACCCTTATTGGAAATTCTAAGGTTTTCTGATATAAAAACATCTTTTTATCCTCCCCTCACATATCCCATGGCCATGGTTCATTTACCCATTGCCATGGAAATCTGCTTTTTCCATATCCGAAATTCACAAGTGGTCCGTATTTTTCAATATACATTTTTTTTGCCGCCTCAAATTGTTCTAATAGCTTGTGATAATCCTGTAAAGCCTGTTCACTATCGGGGTGCGTGTCTAGAAATAAGTTTAACTCCACAATGGCAAATTGAAGTGCCATTAATTTTTCTAAATCGTCATTGTATCTGTTTGTCATAAATTGTCCCACCTTTTTCCAGGTTCATACGGTTGGTAAAGTGCAGGGAATAATGTGCCTTTTTTCAGAGCTTCGGCAATAGGAAATGTTTCGCCATATTCTTGAAAAGGTATGATAGCGATGGCCAGTTGAGGCCAATGGTTGCTAGGTTGATTCATTATATAAACTCCTTTCTTGGGTTTCAGTTCATTATATGTATCAACGAGACAAGGTGTCCAAGTTATTTCATACAAGACATTTCATTTTATTGAATTGGAGTTAACGGCTACAAAAAAACGAGACAGAAATTACTTCTGCCTCGCGAAATATAAAAACTAGTTAAAATCTTATCATTTTCTGCGGTTCTTGTCATATTTGCATAGCTTATCAATAGCGCTGTTTTCTCCTATAACAACCAGGATATCACCGTCGTGGATTATATCATCACTGCCGGGGGATACCTGCAGATTTTTACCGGAGCGTATTGCAACTACATTGACTCCGTGCTTGCTTCGAATATTATTTTCTTTTAAGGTACGACCGATCCAATCCTCAGGCGTGTTAATTTCCATCAAACTGTGGCGTGAGGATAGCTCCATATAGTCTATAATATTGTTTCCCGCAAGGTTTCGTGCGATACGGGCTCCCATATCCTTTTCAGGCATAATAACCTTGTCAGCACCGATTCGATCAAGAATCTTGGCATGTGCATCACCGCTGGACTGCGCAACAACAAATTTTGCACCGTGATCCTTTAGCGAAATTGTTGTAAGACAGCTGATTTCAATATTCTTTATACTCAATACGACTACATCGAAATTTCTAAGTCCTAAAGAATCTATAGCTTCGCTGTCGAGTAGGTCTGCCTGTACAGCATGTGTAATCTGCGGGGCAATTTCTGCAACCTTTTCCTCACTTTTGTCAACACCCATCACCTCAACACCCAATTGTTCAAGCGAACATGCAACGCTTATACCAAAGCGGCCAAGACCCAAAACTGCAATTTGTTTCATTAAAACCAATTCCTTCCGTGAAATTCGTATTGAGCAATCAACCTATTATCAAACGTTCCTCCGGATAGTGTAGTGTGTCCTGTTTGGGTGTAGCACCGGAAATCGCCATTGACAGAGTGAACGGTCCCAAACGGCCAGCAAACATTGTAATTATGATAAGTATTTTTGAAATCCAGTTTAATCCGCTCGTAATTCCGGTTGACAAACCAACCGTACCAAAAGCCGAAACCACTTCAAATAGAATTTGACCAAGAGTCTCATTGCCGCCGGTCATATTTTCGACTGCACTGATTACAACCGTGTCCACTAAAACGAGGCACAGGGCAATTGATAAAATTGTTGTTGCTTTTCGTATAATTTGATCGCTAATGCGCCTTCTAAATATGTTGGTGTCTTGCTTGCCGCGTACCATACTCACAAGCGATAAAATAACAATGAAAAAAGTGGTTGTTTTAATGCCGCCGCCTGTCGAAGCCGGAGAAGCGCCAATGAACATGTATATAATTCCAATCAGTGACCCAGCGGGGGTAAGATTATTTTGAGGGATTGTTTCAAAGCCGGCGGTTCTAAGTGTAACCGACTGAAAGCAGGAGGCCATAATTTTTGTCGGCGCATTCAGTTCACCAATAGTTTTTGGATTGTTCCATTCAAACATGGCAGTCAATATCGCGCCTGTGATGAACAGTGTGCCGGACATAATTAAAACCAACTTGCTGTGCAGCATCATTCTTTTAAAGCTTCTTTTATGAATAAAATCTATAAAAACAGGGAATCCGATACCTCCAAGCGTAATCAGCAGCATAACTGTAATGTTAACAATGGGATCTGAAACATATTCCCTTAATGAGGAGTAATTGCCTAGCGCATCAAACCCTGCATTGCAAAAAGATGATATTGCTAGAAATACCGAGTGATAGATTCCTTTTCCCAAACCGAATTTTGGAATCATTCGTATTGCGAAAAATACTGCTCCTACCGCCTCAGTTGTAAAGGTAATGATTACTGCATTGCGGACAAGCCTGACAACACCATGAATGGAATCCAGATTGTATGCTTCCTGAATCACCAGTCGTTCACGAAGGGAAATTCGCTTACCCAACATGATAAAAAAAAGGGAAGCCATCGTCATAAATCCGAGTCCGCCGATTTGTATTAGAGTAATTATTACGATCTGTCCGAATACTGTAAAAACCTGTCCGGTATTTTCGACAATCAGTCCGGTGACACAAACAGCTGAAGTTGATGTAAATAAAGAATCAAGTAAACTTAGTTTACCGGGGCTGGTCGTAGCGAACGGAAGTGATAGCAGTATTGTGCCAGTTAATATCACCAACAGAAACCCGATTACAAGTGTCTGACTCGGTTTTATCCGTTTTATCAGTTTCAGCAGATGATTTACAAATCTTTGCATCAAATTATCCTCCGCAAAATCTCTGTAGAATATTGGAATTATAGCACTTGCTAATTCCCAATTCAAGTATATCCAATAGGAATATTCAAGAATTATTTTCAACTTCAAAGCTATAAAATTGTAATGAATGCCGTATGATTTTTTATTTGTATTCCTTGCATAGATATGGTATGTTATATTGTATAAACTAGCTTGATATAAGGGGCAGGGAGGGCTTACTATGAATAGATCAAAGGAATGGCACATAGAGACAAAATGTATTCAAGAGGGCTGGAAGCCAACGAATGGTCAACCGCGCGTGCTTCCGATCGTCCAGAGCACTACATTTAAATATGACAGCGCCGATACTTTAGGAGATTTATTTGATTTAAAAATAGGCGGCGATTTTTACACCCGTCTATCAAATCCCACCACGAATGCTGTAGAAGCAAAAATCGCAGCGCTTGAAGGTGGTGTAGGTGCTCTTATGACTTCTGCAGGGCAGGCTGCATCTTTAATGTCTGTTATTAATATAACGCACAGTGGCGACCATATTATCAGTTCTGTAAGTATATATGGGGGCACATTTAATCTTTTTGATAAAACACTGCGTGAAATGGGGATTGACGTTACTTTTGTAAGTGCCGACGCGAATGAGGATGAATTAGACGCAGTATTTCAGCCGAATACAAAACTGGTTTTTGGAGAGACACTTTCGAATCCGGGATTAAACGTTTTGGATATTGAAAAGTTTGCAAATGTCGCCCATAGACACGGGGTTCCGCTAATTGTGGACAACACTTTTCCGACGCCCGTGAACTGCAGGCCATTTGAATTTGGCGCAGATATTGTTGTACATTCCACTTCAAAATATCTTGACGGTCATGCGACCGCACTCGGTGGTGTCATTGTTGACAGCGGCGGTTTTGACTGGGCTGCATCTGATAAGTTCCCCGGGCTTACCACTCCGGATGAAACATACCACGGTTTAACTTATACCCAATCTTTCGGCACAGCGGCCTATATTACGAAATGCCGCACACACCTGATGCGTGATATCGGTGCTACACCCAGTCCGATGAATGCGTTTTACCTCAGTCAGGGAATTGATACGCTTCACCTACGTATGGAGCGCCATTGTTCGAATGCTCAAAAAGTGGCCGAGTTTCTGGAAAATGATGATAGAATCGCTTGGGTGAACTATCCCGGACTCAAAAGCAGCAAATATTATGCATTGGCTCAAAAGTATATGCCGAATGGCACCTCGGGCGTAATATCTTTTGGTATCAAAGGAGGCAGGGGGGCTGCCTGCCGTTTTATGGAGAAGCTTGAGCTTGCTGCTATTGCGATTCATGTTGCAGATCTGAGAACCAGTGTACTGCATCCTGCGAGTACGACACACAGGCAGATGAGTGATGCGCAGCTGGCTGTTGCAGGCATTTCACCAGATCTGATTCGCTTTTCGGTGGGCATCGAGCATCCGAATGATATAATTGCAGATATTGACCAAGCACTGAACGCTCTGTAATACACTTCACGGTTCTCCTCGTTCGACAAAAATATATTGATACATTGTCCTATTCATGTTAAAATAATAAAAAAGGCGCTTGTTTAACAGTGCCGGAGGAGGCAGTGTATGGAAAACAGACTTCAGGAGATTCGTTCACGAAGCAACAGGAATGTTAAAATTGGACTTATTCCGGGACATTTTGCAACCAACCATTCACATGTCAACTATTATATCGATTTAACCAGTATCAAAAGCCGTCACAAAATGGCGAAAGCTGTAGCTGAAGAGCTCGCAAATAAATATCTTACATCTACGCCCATTGATACGATTATTTGTTTGGAGGGCACGGAGATGATCGGTGCTTTTCTTGCTGACTTTTTGGCTCAGTCCGGTTCAATGATTATGAACAGCGGAAATGATATTGTGGTTTTGACACCTGAACTAAATGTCAACAATCAGATGATATTCAGGGATAATACGCAAAAAATGGTTTGGGGTAAAAACATACTCTTGCTGATTTCGTCTGTTTCAACCGGTAAAACGATATCCCGTTCAATTGACTGCCTTCGTTATTACAGCGGAAAGCTTGTCGGTATTTCAGCCGTCTTCAGTGCAATCCGTGAATCAAACGGTCTTTCTGTTAATGCAATTTTTACGGAAGAGGATATACCCCATTACCATACCATGCCTTCGATGGAATGTTCGATGTGCAAAAACAAACAGAAGATTGATGCTATTGTAAACAGCTATGGTTACTCAAGAATTTAAATTTTTATACATTAAATACTTTTTAGTTTTAACTTTTTACAATAAATTTTTACAGATAAATCCTTGCTTTTTTTGTCAGGGTGTGCTATCATTCTTCCGTTAACGCTATGGTTCCCTGAAAGAGGTGACATTAATGAAACAGAATCTTCACCCGAAATATGAGGACACGACGGTTACCTGTGCATGTGGTGAGGTCATCAAAACAAGATCCACCAAACAGAATATTCGTGTAGAAATATGCTCGAAGTGCCATCCGTTCTTTACCGGTAAGCAGAAATTGGTCGATACCGGCGGACGTGTGGATCGTTTTAAAAGACGCTTTGGTTTTAACGAGGAGAAATAAGCTTCTGCTTTATCGGGCAGCGCATATGCGCTGCCCTTTCTCGGCTTACGGAGGGATGGAATGGATAGCTATCGAACGATTAGCCGCCCTGCAGTGAGTGAGTTCACAGAAAAGCGGTCAAGGTTTTTAGGAGCAGTTTGCCCTGTTGATAATGAGAAAGACGCAATCAAATTTATTAATCAAAGGCGAAAAGAATATTGGGATGCGAAACACAATGTTTACGCATATGTTTTGCGAAATGAGCAAATACAAAGATATTCGGATGACGGTGAGCCACAGGGTACAGCAGGAGTTCCCGTGCTGGATATCCTTTTAAAAGAGTGTCTGACCGACTGTGTCGTTGTTGTTACGCGTTATTTCGGAGGGGTTCTTTTAGGTACGGGAGGACTTGTTAGAGCCTACTCGCAAGGTGCAAAGCTTGCAGTTGACGCCGNNCGGAGGATTTGTCATTATGCGATTATGCGCCCGCGGAGTCATAAGCTGTGAATATAAACAGTACGGGCCGGTAGCTGCATTAATTTCCGAGTGTTGTGGTGTTATTAAGGATACGGTTTTTTCCCAGCAGGTTGATATTGAATTCAACATACCGTGCGAACTACTGAATTCCATGCAGGCAAAGCTGGGGGATCTCAGCTCGGGAAGTTTAACAATAAATATCATAGGTGAAGAATATGTTCCGTTTGAGAAGTAGCATCCAATGATTTTACAATTTTTTTGAAACAGGCAGGGAAAAGACAAAGTTTTTACGTATATATAAATATATGCAAGTAATAAAGTCGATTCGTTGTGAATGGAGGGCATATGCATGACCATCCGTGAGCGAAGTCAAGAATTTGAAAGACAAATGCTATCTACCTTTGCCGCTTTTTCTTCAAAAAGCCGCGGAAGAGAACGAGAAGAAAAACCATGTGATTATCGAACTGATTTTCAGCGTGATCGTGACCGGATCCTTCACAGTAAAGCTTTCAGAAGATTAAAGCATAAAACCCAGGTTTTTCTATCTCCAGAGGGCGACCATTATCGCACCCGTTTGACACACACTCTGGAAGTCGCGCAGGTTGCGAGAACAATTTCACGGGCACTTCTCCTCAATGAAGATTTAACTGAAGCGATTTCCTTGGGACATGATTTGGGTCATACTCCATTTGGGCATGCCGGAGAACGAGCCCTCAATGATGTTATGGAAGGGGGGTTCCGGCATTATGAACAAAGTGTTCGCGTTGTTGAGCAATTGGTAAATGACAGACGGGGACTTAACTTAACATGGGAGGTACGGGACGGAATATTGCACCACACCTGCGGTGATCAGGCATCAACACTTGAGGGCAGCGTTGTTCGAATCTCAGATCGCATTGCTTACATAAACCATGACATAGATGATGCAATCCGCGCCGGAGTGCTCAGCGAGGATCAGATTCCTGCTTATATTCGAAAAACGCTTGGCGACAGGCGGACAACCCGTATTGACACACTTGTGACCTCTATTGTTGAAAACAGTGGCAATATCATAATGATGGATTCGCAAATTTCTGATGCATTCGACCAATTACACAATTTTATGTTCGAAGCCGTTTATCATAATCCGGTTGCCAAGGGTGAGGAGATAAAGGTTGACGGCCTAATTAAGAGAACATTTGAATATTACGTTGCAAATCCACAATGTCTGCCGTACGAATATCAGGGCATATTTGAGCGCGAAGGTGCCCAGCGTGCAGTATGTGATTATATTGCGGGAATGACAGATAATTATCTTCTGGATGTATATCATCATCTTTTTATCCCCAGAAGCTGGGAAGTAAAGGGAATTAACTTTACCAATTAGTGGCATACTAGTGTAGGTGTTAAAAATAATACAAAAAAGGGGGGAGAGCCATGCCGCTTCCGGACGATTTTTTGCAGGAGCTGATAAGCCGAAACCCGATTGACGATGTGGTCTCTTCCTATGTGCAGGTGAAAAGAAGAGGACGCAATTCGGTTGGATTATGTCCGTTCCACGGAGAGAAAACTCCGTCATTTACAGTTTATCCCGAGACCACATCGTTTTATTGCTTTGGCTGTGGCGCCGGTGGGGATGTCATAACCTTTATAAAGAAGATAGAAAACCTAAGCTATATAGATTCCGTGAAGTTTCTTGCTGATCGCGCAGGGCTAAAGATGCCCGAGGATAATGTTGATGATACGGTTTCTAAGCTTAGAGTCCGAATACTTGAGATAAATCGTGAAGCAGCACGTTTTTTCCATCAAATGCTTTATTCATCTCAAGGAAGGGTTGGTCTGGATTATTATTATAGTCGCGGATATACCGATCAGACCATAAAGCGGTTCGGACTTGGTTATGCACCGGGGAATAATGTACTTTTGCATGAAATGCGAAAAAAAGGGTATAAAGATGATGAGCTTACGGCGGCTTTTCTTACCGCAAAAAGCAACCGGTATTCCGGTAGTTATTACGACATTTTCCGAAACCGTATCATCATTCCGATTATTGATATTCGAGGCAATGTTATCGCGTTCGGAGGTCGAGTGCTGGATGATTCCAAGCCAAAATATATAAATACATCGGATACCTTGGTATTTAAAAAGACAAATGGTTTATTTGCGCTCAATTTTGCCAAGTCTTCCAAAGAGGACAGGTTGATATTATGTGAAGGGTATATGGATGTTATCGCGCTTCACCAAGCCGGTTTTTCTAATGCCGTTGCAGCATTAGGCACTTCATTTACAGCCGAACNNTACACGCCAGACTTTTTGCACGTTATGCAAGTGAAGCAATACTGGTATTTGATGCAGACTCCGCAGGTCAAAAGGGTGCACAGCGTGCGATATCGCTTCTTAGACAGACCGGCATCCATATTCGTGTTGTTACGATTCCAAGCGGAAAGGATCCGGATGAGTTTATTAAAGCGTATGGCTCTGAAAGGTTTAAGCTACTGATTGATCGTTCTGCCAATGATGTAGAATATCAGTTAATTGAGCTTGGCAGGAAGCATTCGTTGGATACGGCAGACGGCCGTGTATCTTATCTAAGGGAAGCGGCTATATTGTTATCAAAGCTAAACAGTCCTATAGAAAGGGATGTTTAAGCAGGGAAACTATCAGCTGAGCTTTCTGTCGGTAAACAAGCCATACTTGATCAGATTGAAAGATTTAAAAAGGCAGGCTATAAAAAGCAGCAGAAACACCAGTTGTCTCATGCAATCCGTCATTCTGAAGAGGTTGTTCGCAAGGTCAATCCTATGGCGGCAGCGAATCTTCGTGCGTCAAAAGCAGAGGAAGGATTGCTAGGTCTTTTAATTTTGAATCCGGATTATATGCCGACTGTTTCAAAGAAGCTGGCACCAGATTCAATGGTAACAGATTTTAACCGCGTTCTGTACCGCCATTTAATCGAGCGTTTTGAAAAAGGTCTAATGATTGATCTGTCATATTTGTCAGCGGATTATGAGGATGACCAAATGGCCTATATTTCAAGAATGGTACAGAATGCACGTGGGAATCCCGGATCGCCGGAGCAGGCTGCTGAATATATCGGTGTGATTATAAGTGAGCATCGTTTGCTTGCACTAAACAACCCAGAGCAGCTTCCCGAAGATAAAATCAGAGAGATACTCGACGCAATGCGGGCACAAAAAAAGTAATACAAGCCCTGCACGGTTAATATTAATAGAGCAGCGGGTTTAGAAACACTAAGAAAGAGGAAATCTAATGAGCAATCAGGAAATGGACAATCTGCCGATGGAAGATTTTTTAGAGGAACACGATATAGAATCTATCAGTGAATCTGATGAGAATGAGCATTCAAATGCAGTCGAGAAATCGGACAAGAAAGCAAGCAATTCTGCATCAGATAAAGGTACTGCAGCCAACGGTGTACCGATCAAAAAAGATCGCAAGACGTTGGTGCGCGATCTAGTTGAACTCGGACGCACAAAGGGCAAGCTCACAACGCAGGGAATTCTGGATGCGCTTGAGGATGTTGAGTTTGACCCCGAGCAAATGGATAAGGTCTATGATGTTCTCGAGGCACAGAATATTGAAATTATTGATGATTTTGAGTCTGAGGTTTTCTCAGAGGTAGACTTTGCTCTTGATGCACCCGAAACAGAGGATGTTGAACCTGCGGTTACGACTGAAGGAATTGCGATTGACGACCCGGTTAAAGTTTATCTAAAAGAGATAGGCAGAGTACCGCTTCTGACCCCAGAGGAAGAAATCGAACTTGCAATTAGGATAAATAATGGTGATGAGCATGCTAAAAAGCGATTATCAGAAGCCAATCTTCGGCTTGTTGTAAGCATTGCGAAGCGATATGTCGGGCGCGGAATGCAATTCCTTGATCTAATCCAGGAAGGCAATCTTGGGCTTATTAAAGCTGTTGAAAAATTTGATTATACAAAGGGATTCAAGTTTTCCACCTATGCAACATGGTGGATACGGCAGGCAATAACACGCGCAATCGCTGATCAGGCAAGAACCATCCGTATTCCGGTTCATATGGTTGAGACAATTAATAAGGTTAAAAAGGTTTCAAGTCAACTTCTGCATAAAAATGGTCATGAGCCTACAGCCGAAGAGATTTCTGAAGAACTTGATATGGCTGTTGACAAGGTTCGTGAAATTATGCGTGTCGCACAGGAACCAGTT
>DOWI01000286.1:8058-24627 GCA_003519645.1 Oscillospiraceae bacterium | reverse complement strand
GATTCCGGGGAGTCCTCCAGTCGAATATAGGGGAACAATTCATCATTGCTGGCAATCCAGTCGGTCATAATCAATAATCCGCTCATCAAGACCTGCGCTGCTATATTAGGGTAAGGGATCTCCACCATCGATGAAAAACCTGCCAAACAAGTCGAAAGACGCTTGAAAAAGGCCGGGGTTGAATTATATCTCGGCACCCACGTTGTTAAAATCGGCGAAGGGGTTATAGAGCTCAAGAAGGATGACAATCCTAGGCAGATTGAATCCCACACCATCATCTGGGCGGCGGGCACCGAAAGCGCGGAGATCACCGGAGTTGCAGCCCAGTCCCTTCCCTCCGCGGGAAGAGGCAGACTTGAAACCGATCAGTTTCTGCGTTCGATTGGCAATGAGAATGTGTATGTTGTGGGTGACAACATTTATTATACGCCCCAAGGTGAAAAAAACCCGGTGCCCCAGGTTGTGGAAAACTGCGAGCAGAGCGCCGACATTGCTGCCCATAATCTTGTTTGTGCCATAACCCGAAAAGGCGAAATGAAAGCATATAAGCCAAAGTTCCATGGAATTATGGTGAGTGTGGGGGGGCGTTACGGCGTGGCATATGTTGGCACCGCCGGGCGCAAGTTCAGTCTGCCATCATTCCTCGCAATGTTTTCAAAACACTTTATTAATATTATATATTTTATTCAGGTTCTTGGTTGGAACAAGATATTCAGCTATCTGAAGCATGAATTTTTCACCATTCGGCATAACAGAAGCTTTGTCGGCGGTCATTTCTCCAACAAGACGCCCAGCTTTCTTCTGGTTCCTCTTCGCATTTGGCTCGGCGCTGTCTGGGTGTTCGAAGGGATTATGAAAATCGTTGATAGCTGGCTTACCACTCCAAAGCTGACCGGATTCTTCGGGGGCACAAATGCGTGGTATGACTCGATTTTAAACGGCTTAACCAATACGGGGGACGGCGCATCCACCGCCACACCGGCGGNNCAACCGCCACAGGAGTGGTTGAAGAAACCGTGGAGAAAATTGGCCAGGTGTTCATTAACTTCGACTTTTTCGGACTTTTTAAAGTCATTTTTGTCAGCGGCAAAGAGCTTGCAAAATCAAAGCTTGAAGATTTCGCCTTTAAGCTGGATATTCCGCTTATGAACTGGTTTGTAGACGAGGTGATTTTACCCAACAACTCACTTCAGCTTGCCATGCAGATTTTCATTGTGGAGGCCGAAATCCTCATTGGCCTTTCACTGATCGGCGGGCTGTTCACCACTCCGTCCGCTGCGTTTTCCCTCGTACTGCAGTTTATGTTCGTATGCACCACCGGGCTGTATCTCGGAACAACCTTCTGGATGATTTTTGCCGCAATTGCTCTGCTGATCGGTTCAGGGAGAATTTGGGGACTTGATTATTACGTTTACCCGTTTCTTAAAAGGCGGTGGAAAAAACTCAAGCTTGTAAGGAAGTCGTATCTATACAATNNAACAAACTGTAGTAGAGGCGTTGGACTTTGACAGGAGTGTTATAAAGGTTAGAGAGGAGCTTGATAAGGCTCTGCTCTCTGCACCCAAAGCGGTACGCTCCCAGACCGCCCATCTTTCCGGTACAAAAGGCAAGATGATACGCGCGATTTCTCTGCTTGCCTGCGCTGAGAACAACCAAGGTCTGATTGAACCCGATGCGGTGAGGCTTGCTGTTTCCATCGAGCTACTTCATCTTGCAACGCTGGTGCATGATGATGTGATTGACGATGCCGAAATGCGCAGAGGGATGCCGACGCTTCACAAAAAGTTCGGCAGTCACTCTGCGGTAATCAGCGGCGATTATTTGTTTTGCATGGCGCTGAAAACAGCATCTTGCGCAACCCAAAAAAATGAGTATCTGGATTATGATTTGCCCGACTATATGGGCAGGGTGTGTCTCGGTGAATTGCGGCAGAATATGAACAACCGCAATTATGATCTTTCGGAGTATGGATATCTAAAAATTATTTTCGGCAAGACGGCCGCTTTGTTTGAAGCCGCTTTCTACGCCGGATCCATGCTTTGCGAGAACGAGAAAAAGCAGGCAAACCTCTGTACTCGACTGGGCCGTTTTATCGGCATGATATTTCAGCTTTCCGATGACTGCATTGACTATGAATCATCCCAGGATGAAGCACTAAAACCTGTTTTATCTGACTTTGAACACGGCGTTGTAACCCTGCCGCTTGTATATACTTTTAAGAAAAATACCCAGCTCAGAGAAAGGGCAAAGAGGGGGGAAGTCTTAAAAGAGGAAATCCATGAAGCCGTCCGGCAGGCGGGAGGCGTACCTTATACCCGTTCGGTTTCTAAAAAATACTATGACAAGTCAAAGAGTATTATAAATAGGTTGAATGCGCATCCCGACAAAAAAGAGAGGCTGACTGCAATACTTAACAAAGCCTATAACGGATTGGATGGGGTTGGCATTGGTTAAGCGGTTTTTAAAGTATGTCGAGATTACCACCAAAATCACCAGTATTTTCGCATTTTTGATGACATTGGCTTACTTGTTTTCAATTGGGCAGAAGATCAATGTAGAAAGAACCTTTATCTTTTTTGCTGCTATGTTCCTGTTTGATTTAACAACAACTGCAATCAATAACTATGTAGACACCAAAACCAATGATCAGGTTCTGCAGTTTCGGCGGAGTATTTCGCTTGTCGTTATCATGGTACTTCTTTTGGTCAGCGCTGCATTGGGGCTGTATCTTGCGTATATCACGGATGTGGTGGTACTGATTCTGGGCGGTTTGTGCTTTCTCTGCGGCGTCTTTTATTCCTATGGCCCGCTTCCCATCTCAAGACAGCCCCTGGGTGAATTTTTTTCGGGGTTGTTTTATGGCCTGCTGATTCCGTTTATTCTTCTCTATATCAACATGCCCAAGTCTACCTATCTAAGCTATTCCTTTTCACCCCAAACGCTTACATTTTCAGTTCATATTCTGCCGGTCTTTTCGGTTTTGTTTTTGTCGGTTGCTCCCTTTTGTGCCACGGCAAACATCATGCTTGCAAACAACATCTGTGACCTTGAAAAGGATATTGCTGTGAAACGGCATACCCTTCCTTATTATATCGGTAAGAAAGCGCTTTATCTTTTCGCGGGGCTATATTATCTTATTTATCTTTCCGTAATTGCAATGGTTCTGCTGCGCATCCTGTCTCCTATATGCCTTTTACTGCTTTTAACCCTGATTCCGGTACAAAAAAATATAAATGTATTTTTTAAGAAGCAGGAAAAATCATCAACTTTTATTGTCGCTGTCAAAAATTATGTTATGATAATGGCAGTATTTTGTTTCTTGATATTTGTTAGCGGGTTTTTGAAATAGCGGATTATAAATCGGGAAAGAACATGGTTTTAAGATGAAATGAAACTTGTTAAAAAGTCTGATTCTATAGTAATTTTGGCGATACTGCTTATAAGCCTTGTTGTATGGGGCTGCTATACACTGTATTATTCGGGGACACCGGTTGTGGCAGAAATATTCTATGAATCAAGACTCGTACAGACGGTGGATCTGGGTAAAAAAGAGGATAGGATATTCTCAATCCCGCAGAATCGGCATGTTGTCTTCCATGTTTTTGAAGATGGAAGTATCTGTTTTAAAGAATCGGATTGTAGGGATAAAATCTGTATCCGTTCGGGAAGAATAGACACAGTGGGGCAAAGTGCGGCATGTCTGCCAAATAAAATTGTCTTAAAGATTGTCAGAAAAAACAATGCTTCCGACAACGATCCGGATATTGTAATCGGTTAGGCGATAAAACCCGGAAAGGAAATGAATCTTTCTATGAAGGATAAAACGCTCACGCAATCAGTGGATATCATGGTGCCGAAATCAAAAAAACTAATCAGGTTGGTTCTTACAGGTCTGTTGTTTGCGGCTGCCATAGTTTTGTCACTCGTGGAGGATTCCTTGCAGCTTCCTGTTCCCGCGCCGGGGGTGAAGCTCGGGCTGTCAAACATCATTGTGATGTATGCCCTGTTTTTTTTGGGGAAAAGAGAAGCATATTGTGTCGCAGTCCTGAAAGCACTGTTTGTATTTATTACAAGAGGACCGATTGCCTGTCTACTAAGCCTCAGTGGCGGAATCCTATCGATTACCGCTATCGTCCTTCTTATACTGATATTCAAAGATAAGCTGTCCTATCTCACCGCCGGTATGGCAGGGGCGATTTTTCATAATTTTGGACAGCTGATTGCGGTTTCGGTGATTTATACCGATTTGCTTGCGATTGTGCATCTGCCGGTCTTGCTTATATCGGGGGTCATTGCGGGGATTGCAACTTCAACACTTTTAAGGGTTTTCTTACCGGCATTTAAAAAGCTTGGTTTGAAATAAAAAAAAGGAGAAAGTTCTAAAATAAAGTTATTACATTGTGAAGGGATGGTCATTCGTATGAAAAAGTATTTGTCAATTGCGGCAGCGGTCATGCTCATTGCAACCACTTTCTCAGGCTGTAAAAAAGAAGAGACTGCCGGAGATAAAGTCAAAACAGGTCTGGCAGTAATATCCTCGATTGAAAAATCCAGTGATGTAAAAGATGGAACCGGACTGGCCCAAATGGATTCCACGGTTGTGGCGGTAACGGTTGATAAGGATGACAGAATTGTGAAATGCGTCATTGATTCTGTACAGACCAAGATTAATTTCGATGCCACGGGCAAAATTACCACGCCGCTTGATACCGAGTTCAAAACAAAGAATGAACGCAAGGAAGATTACGGCATGAAAAAGGCCTCCGGCATCGGCAAAGAGTGGTATGAACAGGCCGCCGCATTTGCAAAGTATGTCGAAGGCAAGACCGCAAACGAAGTTGCAGGTATCGCGGTCAACCAGCAGAAGTATCCCACCGGACCGGATCTCACCGCGTCAGTAACCATGGCTGTCGGCGATTTAATCGAGGGTGTGAAGAAGGCTGTCAGCAACGCCCGGGATAAGGGCTCAAAGGCCTCCGACAAGCTGGGTCTCGGTATTGTCACAAACATCGAGAAATCCACAGACGCGACCGATGCTAAGGCTGGTCTTGCACAGGCATATTCCTACTACACCGCAACTACAACCGATGCCGACGGCAAAATCACCAGCTGCGTATTAGACGCTTCCCAAACCGACGTAAACTTTGACAATACCGGAAAGATTACATCCGATTTGACTGTCGAACAGAAGACCAAGAACCAGCTGGGAGACGCTTATGGTATGAAGAAAGCATCAAAAATTGGCAAAGAGTGGAACGAGCAGGCCGCTTCGTTTGCTGACTATGTGATCGGAAAAACAGTCAGCCAAGTAAAGGGGATTGCAGTGGATGAAGCCGAGCATCCCACCGGATCGGATCTCACTTCCAGTGTAACCATGTCGGTTGGCGGACTGATCGGTGCAATTGAAAAGGCAGCAGCCGGGGCAAAATAGTACCATTGCTGTCGATGGTAAGCCTGTGAATCTATAAAATTATATCCGCCGGCACAAACCGGCGGATATTCCTATATTTGAGGATGGACAATGAAACGAATCGTAACATTACTGCTTGCTTGTGCCATGGTGTTTACTTCCTCATCATGCATACAGCGCAAGAAACGCTATGAGGCACAGTTTTTGCAGCTTTTCGACACAGTGACGACAATGGTTGCTTATATGGACAGCAGGGTGGAATTCGAGGAATTTTCGGTGTTGATTCATGATTCCTTGGAGGAGTATCATACGCTATTTGATATCTATCATGACTATGAGGGCATCCCTAACATAAAAACAATCAATGATAATGCGGGAAAGCGGCCTGTAAAAGTAGATAGTCGAATTATTGATTTGCTGAAATTTTCAAAGCAAGCATATACAAGAACACAGGGGAGGTGCAATATTGCACTGGGCGCTGTTTTGAAAATTTGGCACGATTATCGGGAAGCGGGAATTGACGATCCCCAAAATGCCGCACTGCCAAAGCTAAGCCAGCTTCAGGAGGCGGCAAAGCACACCGATATTAACCATATTATTATTGATGAGGGAAACTCCACCGTGTTTTTGTCCGATGCCGAAATGAGTATTGATGTGGGTGGGGTAGCAAAGGGGTATGCCACCGAAAAAGTGGCGCTGCTAGCCAAGGACAAGGGCTATACCTCGGCGCTCCTTAGTGTAGGCGGCAATGTCAGGGCAATCGGTAGCAAGGACGGAAAAGGCAAGCCCTGGAATGTAGGCATTCAGGACCCTGACGCCAGTCAAGGCAATACCGATTTGCTGGTAACTGCCATAGATGATAAATCGGTTGTAACCAGCGGGAGTTATCAACGGTATTATACGGTAGACGGAAAGCGTTATCACCATATCATTAATCCCGAAACTCTAATGCCGTCAACCTACTTCAAGGCGGTCACAATCATTTGCCGGGATTCAGGTATCGCAGATGAGCTTTCAACGGCGCTGTATAATATGCCGTATGAGCAGGGGGTAGAATATATAGACAGCCTGCCAGAGACCGAGGCACTCTGGATACTGGAAAATGGTGAAATTGGATACAGCAGCAAATTTAAACAGTATATTAAGGAACAGCTCTAACGGATTATTATCAGACAGACAATTTTTCACATGTACGCATAATCGTAAAATATTATTTGGTGATGTAGGGGCGGATTCCAGATCCGCCCCCATGATAGACTATATCTACATAAAGCCCGCCGTTTCGGCGGGCTTTATCAGTAGTCCAAGGCTTATCCCCACGGGGGAAGCTGCCCGGCGGATGCGAGACTGATGAGGGGGGTGTCAAAGGCAGAACAAAATTGTCCACCTCATCCGCTACTTCGTGGCAACTTCCCAGGGGTGGGAAGGCAAAAATTCACTATAAAAACGCTGATTGTTTACATGCAGAACAGATGGGTTCCGATTGTTGTTACAACCGGGCGCTTGCGAATCCATGCATTGGTGGCGGTTCTGGGATTATAATAATAGATGGCACNNACGATCCCATCCGTTCATCGCATCCCGTGCCGCCCTGTATGCACTTTCTGCAACAGGTTTGTTGAACTCACCGTCCTGAAGACAGGTGAACGCATCCTGCTGATAGATTACGCCCGCCATGGTGTCCGGGAACGAAGGATGCTCCATTCGGTTCAGTACCACAGCGCCGACTGCTACCTGTCCTGTATACGGCTCTCCGCGAGACTCGGCAGATATCAGACGTGCAAGAAGATTGATGTTGCTCTGTCCTCCCGTGCTGGAAGGAGAGGACGACTTTGTGAATATACCCATGGCAGCCAGCGTGGCAGGACCGGCAATTCCGTCAGGCGTTAATCCGTTCTTTCTCTGAAACCATAAAACTGCCTCTCGCGTTTTAGAACCAAAAATACCGTCTATATTGCCCTTGTAGTATCCCCAGTTTTTAAGCTTGGTCTGTATTTGCCTGACCTCGCTGCCTCTCGATCCCGTCTTTGAGAGCACTTCGATATTTTGAATATTCCTGGATACAGGCATAGACGCAATCATCAGCGATCCCATAATTACTAATAACATGAGAACAAACGCAAGACGGGGCCGGCGAATCCGAGGTCGGCTTAATTTAATTTTCTCCATATACTGTAGTCCCCTTATTGCATGGAATTTTATATAAAGTATGTCAGTATTATTTCTAATATTAAGCATATTAAAACAACCGATAATTTCCATTAAAAAATTTCATCCAAACCCCATTCATATCTACACAAGGACCAGCCGTAATNNATTACGGCTGGTCCTTGTGTAGACTCATATGTTTTGCCCATATGATCCTCTCTGCTTATGCTATTCGTCTATATCCGAGCATTTTAGATTTGTTATATCTCCGTTGTTTACAAAAAGTGGCTGGGTGTGTCCGTTGGGAAAATGCTGTGACACATCGCGTATTACAAGCCGTTGGATACTTACGTCAGAATCAACTCGGATGGTAGGCGCTTTAGTGCTGGCATATTCCAGCCGATGGATATCTGACAGGGATACCCGTCCGCAGCGTGCACCCTCTGCAAACCAGATGATAGGTTCATTGTTATTGGGCTCGCATTGAGGCGATTTAGAGCAATATACGCCATTTACCGAAACATTATCAAACCAAACCGGCTCACCGGGATGTACACTGTGATGCGTGAAAGATACACCGTAATACCGGTAAGAACCGAAGATGTTGCGTATNNGTATGCCGATAATACGTCGTGCTAAAATGCAAAAACCAGCTGGAATTCTGCAGGCGGGAGATGTACAAAAAACAAAATTTCGGCAGAAGATAAGAGTGAATAGTGGTAATATTTCATAATATTTGATAAGAAAGTCGAACTAAATGCTGTTATAGTATAATCAGGTATCGATATACGAATAAAGATATTTTAATAAAAAACAGATTTTAAGGATGTGAAACTATGTATTTCATACCACAACCTAAATTTATAAAGGAACAAGAGCATACCTCCTCCAATACAGCCAGCGGCTATATTGCCACAAACGCAGGCGCTTTACTTGAAGGTGAGTTAAAGAGGTTTGGAAGCAGTGCGGCTTGTGTAGAGGATTGCGGGTTGTATTACGCAATTTTATCATCAGAAAAAAGCATAACGCTGCCCGAGCTCCCCGCCGAACTGGACGACAGTGCCGTAAGAAAGGACGGGTTTTATCTCAATGCAGGGGAAAACGGTCTGCAGATTGTTTCCCGTCATCCCCGCGGCGTACTATACGGATGGCAGCTTTGGAAGCAGCTGGCTGCTGATGAAACTAATTTTTTTGGCACAGTAATCGATTACTCTGACACAGCGTTCCGGGCATTTCACATGGATATGAGATATGGATTTCCCAAATTCGAACGCATGCTGTCTATCATAGATGAGCTGTCTGCCTATCGGTATAACAAGTTTATACTTGAATATGAAAATCGGTTTCCCTATCAGAAACATACCGATATTACCGATCCGCTGCATTTCACACCCGAGCAGGTTGGGGAAATACAGGCTTATGCCGCCCAGCGTTTTATTGAGATTATTCCCCTACAGCAAACCATAGGGCATTTGGAATATATGCTAAAGCTTCCACAGTATTATCATCTTCGGGAAATGCGGAATTTTCCTGAAACCGACAAGCCCTATGGATTTAATTCGGTTGGATTTAAGCATTACAACGACATTGATGAGATATGTGCAAGCAATGAGGATGCCTACGCAGTGGTTGAGTCGATGCTTGATGAAATGATCATTGCGCACCCTGACAGTAGCTATGTGCATCTCGGATGTGATGAAGCATGGAACCTTTTATCCTGTAAGAAGTGTATTGAGAAGTTCGGCGTGAACGGGGCAAACCGTTTGTATGCGGGACACATCAACCGTATGGCGGGAAAAGTTCTGGCGGCCGGAAAAACACCGATTGTTTGGGATGATATGCTTCGCCATTTTACAGACAGTGAGCTTGAACAACTCGACAAACGGATTGTCATCATGATCTGGCTTTACTATGAAAGCAACTATAAGCTTGCCAAGCAGCTTACGCAGCGGCTTTGCAATGCAGGCTTTACCGTAATCGGCGCAGCGGCTTCTAAATGCGGGGAAGGTNNATGAATTAAGGATGGGAAATGTCAATATGTGGGGGCGGGTTTGCGCCGAGGACGGAATTGATGGATTCTGTATGACGGTCTGGTCTAATTACAGTGGAACCATTGCACCTCCGCACCCTTTCTTTGATACCATCTGGTATCCGGTATTGTTTGCCGCCGAGAAGATGTGGAACCTCGACGCCGTAAGCGATGGGTTTGATGAACGGTTCGCCTCAAGCTTTTTCGGTGTGGAGGGAGCCGCGCTGTTTCACGGCAGCACAGCCACTCGGTTTAAATGTATCGAAAGGGTTTGCAGAGAATGTAAACGCCATTCCTACGAGGCCGAGGTCATCCGCGCCATGGAGCTTACCAGTATATACAGGCTGAAAGCACTGGCAATTGGAAGAGAATTATATAAATTAAATATGGATGTAACCCAGGCAGAAAAAAATATTATAAGAAACCGGGCTCATGAAGTTAATGCCATGAGAGAGGAGCTGAAGCCGCTGGTTCGAGGGATTGTGGCGAAGTATTACAGTGAATCCGATGCAGATGTATTTGTCCGTTCCCGATTTGATGCGGATGAAGCATTAATGCAAAAGTATCTGTCTTAACAGCACTGCTTGACTATAGAACCAAATGTATTAAATCTGATTCGACGAAAATTGCGTTATTTAGCAGGAGGATTTACTTTGAAAATGATTTTAAATAAGCTGACAGCCGGTGTTTTGCTAGTTTCTGTAATGTTAAGTGTTTCCTCATGCGGAAAACCAAATCCTGATATTTCAGAAGGCGGAAAACAAACCACTAGCCAAGCCGAATCCGCGACAGACCAAACCACCACAACAACCGACATTGACAGCACGACAAATGGTTCTACCGGCATATCCGGCAGTCAAGCAGATTCATCTGCATCCTCCGGAATGGGTACTAGTTCTTCGGCGAAAAGCACAGCAAGCTCTGTTTTATCGTCTAAAAACAAAACAACGTCCGCCTCTCCCTCCACAACAGCCACCAAAGCCACTTCTGCAAATCAAACCACAACCACAACCAAAGCCCCTCCTTCCGGAACCGTAATGGATTTCCGTAAGCCGGGAGATACCAACACACTCGGGGTCTGGTGGTGGAGTATCAGCACCATAAAGGGAAGCACAGGACAAAAATATCTGGATTTCTGCGTCCTTAATTCGGTGTCCGAAATTTATCTTTGTATTGATGGAATGAGCCAGTCCGGAAGCACAAATTTTGCTGATGTACGCGCTTTTGTAAAAAAAGCAAGCAATATGGGCATACGGGTGGCGGCGCTGACTGGCGACTACAAATGGATTCAACCCGGTAACAATGGGTTTCAGAACTATGTGGATAAATTTGTATCCTATCAGAATGCCGCCGCTGCCGATGAGAAGTTTTATTCCATGCATCTGGATGTTGAGCCCCACCAGCATCCCGACTTCAAGACCGGGACTGCGGGTCGTGCCAAAATAATGCAGTGGTTTGCAGATTTTGCAATAAACAAGGCAGTACCCGCTGCACAGTCGGCAGGTACGCTGCTTGAATGGGATATACCGTTCTGGATGAGTGATACCGTAAAGAATCCGGAAAATGGTTCCAACATAATATTGGCAGAACTTATGGCAAAGCATTGTGATACAATTACCATCATGTCGTATCGTGACACGGCACAGGCCATGCATAGTGTTTCGGCTGAAGAAATTGCATTTGCAAAAAAACATGGCTGTAAAATTGTTTTGGGAGCCGAAACCTACTCTACCGAAGGAGATCAGGTTTCCTTTATGGAGGAAGGCAAGGCCTATATGGCAACCGAACTCAACAAGCTCAACAATATGCTGCTGGGCGAATTTGCCGACCGGAATTTTGGCTTGGCAATTCATCAGATTAAGCGGTGGTTTGATTTAAAGAACTAGAAAGGATGATTGGAATGTTTAGAATAAACAAGATGGTTGCAGCAGCGACAGCCATAGCCATGCTGACCGTGCTGGCAAGCTGCGGTAAAAAGCCTGACCAATCTGAAACAAGCTCATCAGCCTCGCAATCAACGACAACGCAAGGATTAGAGACGACGATTATCGAAACCTCTTCGAAGCAGACCACTACAACCACGGAGGCTCCCTCTATGAATACTACAACCAAAAAAACCGTAGGAAGCAAAACTTCCAAAAGCAGTACCACTACAACCAAACCCTCTTTGGGAATACCGTCTGCAGCTCAGGTGGGCAGTGCCTCCTTTAAGCCGGGTACTCTGTTCAAAGGCGCAACCCTGGACTACCGGAAGGCGGGGGAATCGTTTACACTTGGTGCATGGTGGTGGGATCTAAAAGGAATTGTCGAACCAGTTAACGGCGTCAGCGTTGATATGATCCTCGATATGCTGATTGCAAATAATGTTAACGAGATTTATCTTGATGTCAGCAAAATGCTACCTTTGGATGAAGAGTTGGCGCAGGGTGGTTTAACCGAGGATGACAAGAAGGCCGGACTGGTCAGTGAGCGCCATGTAAGAGGCTTTATTAAAAAGTGTAATAAATATGGAATCCGTGTTTCTGCCCTTACGGGGGCTGCCGGCGACAGCGTTCTTCGCTGGATTGATCCTGCAAACAAATATTTCTATATTAAAAGCTTTATCGATAAGATTGCCGCCTATCAAAGCTATGTGGCAGCCGATGAAAAATTCTCGGCAATCCATTTGGACGTAGAGCCGCATACACACAATTCATGGGAAAAAAACCGTGCCAAATATACCCAATGGCTTGCTGGTTTTGTGATCGAGACCAGAAAGCTTTGTGACAAAGTCAATCTGCCGCTGGAGTTTGATATCTGGTCATGGTTTAGAGATTACGATACGGTTAAAGATGAGACAGGTGCGACAGTCAACATCCTTGATGTTATGACAAAAAATTGCAGTGCACTCGGGATTATGTCGTATTTTTATACAGGGGCAGGACAATTCGATCGTGCCACAGATCTTGAGCTTGAATATGCAAAAAAGAATAACTGCCGCCTGATTGCGGGAACCGAGACCATCAAACTGCCTGAACGTAATGTTACATATTATTATGCCGGCAAAGAAAAACTGATTGCCGAGCAGAGCATACTGCGTTCAAAACTGGATGAATGCGGCTACAAGAAAGTCGGAGGCGCAATCCATCATGTTTATGCATGGTATGCCCTTGTGAAATAAGATTTTAGTAGGAGGTACTTAGGTTGAAAAAAGCATATATGATAATTGCCGCCGCAGCCGTATCATGGTTGCTGCTTGCAGGATGTAACGGTAAAAACACCGATATATCCTCTTCCCAGTCCCAAAGCACAGTTTCGCAGACAACCACCACAGAGCCCAAAAAAACCACCATTGATTTTCGCAAACAAGACGACCCGGACACGCTGGGTGTTTGGTGGTGGCAGGTCGGCACAATCAAGTACTCCGATAATATGATGACATTTTTGAAGAATAATACGGTAAGCGAAATCTATCTTTGCATTGACGGAATGGGCAAAGAACAGAGCAGCAAGGCGACTTTTGAAGATGTGCGTGCATTTGTCAAAAAAGCCGGCACAATGGGAATAAGGGTTGCCGCTTTAACCGGCGACTACAGGTGGATAAACCCCGATAACACCGGGTTTGAGCGGTATGTTGAGAAATTTAACGATTATCAGGCCGAAGCGGCAGATGACGAGAAGTTTTATTCCATGCATCTGGACGTCGAGCCCCATCAGCATCCTGAATTTAAAACAGGAGCCGAAGGGCGCGCCAAGGTGATGCAATTGTTTGCTGACTTTGTTGTTAATAAAGCGGTTCCCGCCGCTAAGGAAGCAAAGACGATTCTGGAATGGGATATTCCGTTTTGGATGACCGACATCGTCAAGGATTCTGACGGCAGTGAAATTGTGCTGGCAGAAATGATGGCAAAATACTGCGATACTCTTGGGATTATGTCTTATCGTGATACAGCTGAAAAAATTCTTGATGTATCCAAAGAAGAAATTGAATACGCAAAGAAATACGACTGTAAGATTATTTTAGGTGCTGAAACCAAATCATCGGAAGGCGACGCCGTTTCCTTTATGGAAGAAGGAAAAGCCGTCATGGTAGCCGAGCTTGAGAAGGTACATAAAGGTTTGAAGGAGACCGTATCCGATACAAGCTTTGGGTTAGCGATTCATCAAGCTTCTGTCTGGTTTAATCTAAAAGACTAAATCTTTCAGCAGAAACTGTGGAAAAATAGACCTATTGACGAAAACCCTGTATCGTAGTATACTAAACACAGAAACCGATTTCTGTGTAACTGGTTTTTGTATACCATGATTGCAGGAGAGTGGGCATAGATGGCTAAAAAAAATGTGACGATCTATGACGTTGCCAAGCACTGCGGCGTTTCGGTGGCAACCGTATCAAGGATCATCAATAATGTTGATTACCCGGTGAGTGATAAACTGCGCAACTGCGTAAAGCAAGCCGTAATTGAATTGAATTATAAGCCGAATATGCTTGGTCGTTATCTAAAATCCAATAAGACAGATGAAGTTGGGGTCATAATACCTAATATTTCAAACTATTATTATCCCGGGTTGATTGCAGGAATCAATGATTCCCTGATACATAGCGGGTATACCGTATTGCTCTGTAACTCCTATCGAAACCCGGAGCATGAGAAAAAGCAGTTTATTTCCCTGCTTCAAAAGCAGGTTAAGGGCATTATTATTTCAACTGTGAGCGATGATACATCATGGATTGGCGAAATGCAGACCGACGGGGTAACAGTGGTTGCAATTGAACAAGCCCTGAATGTACCGACGCATAGGGTATGCTTTAATTATTATGGCGGCGGATATATGGCTGCACGTTATCTGGTGAACATGGGACATCGGGATATTGCATTTGTCAGCCCTCCGCTTTCCTATGCAAGCCGCCGTCAGCGGCTGGAGGGGTTTACAGCCGGCTTGAAGGAAAGCGGCATTGAACTGGACAACGATTACCTGCGCATATCTGACTATGAGCGGGATGATGAAAATCTCTACGAATTCAACATCGGCAGCAAGCTTGCAGACAAGCTGATGAGTCTGAAAAAGCCCCCGACAGCCATATTTTGCATCAACGATATGATGGCGTTAGGTGTTATGCGTTCTCTGCAAAGTCAAGGTGTACATATTCCCGAAGATGTTTCGGTAATGGGCTTTGACAATATGCCGATCTCGGATATGGTTACGCCGGCATTGACAACAATTGACCAGTCAACGCGCGAAATTGGCTCCAAAGCAATAGAGCTGTTGCTTAAAAGCTTTGAAATTCCCAAAACGCCAATGGAAAAGGTACGCTTTAAGCCCAAGCTGGTAGAGCGTGAATCCGTGAAGCGTATTACATAAGCAGGTCAATCTGTCTAATAAGACGAAAGCTTAACCCAAATATCGGCACTAAAGGGTGAATATCACGAAAACAGCCTCGAATTTAACACGATAGTGTAACTACTCAATAAGATATGATAAGCACAAATATTATAAATATGTTACTATATTTATAGCGTATTTAAACAACTCTTTGTACATTGACTACACAGAAAACGATTACTATATATTTCCGCCCCATCGACAGCAATGCATTGCGTAAACAAAGATACCATCACAATATTTGCATTTGGGCGCAACTAAGCAATGAACCATATGGCAGTAATCGATTACTGTTAAGTGCGATTGTTGGGGCGGTGAAAAAGAAAACCTGAAACACTTGATTACCATAAGGGAGGCGATGAGTGTTGGATATTAGCGGTGCAGTGGTCCTTACAAAATGCATTTCAATTGCATGCGGAGGCTCTATGCCGCTGTCGTTTATGGATTACGAGCGCATAGCAGCCGAAAACAATCCGGAAANNTATGGCAATATGCCACATTCAGCGCGGCAGCGGCAAGGTTTGTCAGGAAGACGCAGCACGCAGCGTACATACCGGAGACATTTTGATTCTCGGAAACAATGGAGGATATACATTTACAGCCTCCGAGAGCCTGACCGTGAATCTAATTGCCTTTGACAGGCGGTTGTTTAGCAATTCCTACGCCTGTTCGCTGGGGCATGAAGCACTGTCTCCCATGAAGGCCATGGCACGCGGCTGCGTAACACTATCCGGCAAGGACGCTTGTTACAGTGAGATACTACGCATTGTGGATGCCATCTGGAAGGAGGCAGAGACCGAGGATTCCGCTTCTTCGCTGATGGCGGTTGCATTATTGTGGCGGCTGGCGGCACTTTTAAAACGAGAAATGGAGCAGCGCGGCGACCCGTCATGCACCCTGAGAGAGGCCAGAAACCGAGAAAGATTGGCTCCTGTAATCAACTATATATTTAAGCATTATGACAAGAAAATAACGCTGGCAGATCTTGCCAAGATGATCAATATGAGCGTTCCGAATTTCAGTTCGGTCTTTCGTGAGACCATGGGGGTTTCCCCCATGGAATACCTGACTCGGATTCGTCTGCAGAATGCCGCCGATCTATTGCAGAACTCCGATAAGAAAATCATTGACATTGCGGAAGAATGCGGGTTTTTCAGCATTTCGAATTTTATTAAAGCATTTCATAACGGTATGAATATGTCGCCCTCGCAATACCGCAAGGAAAGAGGGGTCATGATTCAGACCTCGCAAGCACAATGACACAGCCTCATAACGGCATAGCCGTCTCACAACGTCATAGCCGTTTTGAATTGGTACACAAGGTCCTAAAGCTTAAGTCAATTTAAAATTGTACTGGAGGAAGAAACAATGAAGAAAAAGCTATCTCGCGTTATTGCGGTTGTATCGGCCGTATTAATGCTGGGAACCGTCGCAACATCCTGTAAGAAAGACAAACCCGATCCCTCTTCGTCAGCGGTAGAAGAAAAGTATGATTTTAATGGCATGAAAATCACCTTTGCGGATACCTGGGGCAAGGATTTGACTCCGGGTAAGGATGAGGCAACCGACCGCTTGATTGAAAAGATTGATGCGGTTGAAAAAAGTGATGAATGGTAAT
>DOWI01000286.1:220-8001 GCA_003519645.1 Oscillospiraceae bacterium | reverse complement strand
GCTTTCATGACGGCACATGGAACGACTTTATCGTAAACGAAACCACCTACAAGGATGCTGTTTACGGCTTTTCCAAGAAAGCCAATACCATTCAATCCGGTCTTCTTTATAATAAACGTTTATTTAAAGAGGCAAAGCTGACCGATCCCAATGAGCTGATAAAATCGGGCAAAAAATGGGATTTCGCAACCATGGAAGAGTACGCCAAAAAGCTGACCAAGCATGATGCAGGTGGAAATACCACCCAGTGGGGACTCTCCACCATGGACGCCCATTGGCTTATGACCGCCTTTATGGTGACAAACGGGGGAGATCCCGTCGATTATTCCACAACCCCTCCGAAATTCAATATGGACAGTCCCAAAAATCTTGCCGGACTGGAGCTGTTCAATAAAATGCTCAACACCGACAAAACCATCTATCTTCGTCCCGCAGGCGGTGACTGGAAGGTGACGGTAGACGCATTTGCCAACGGCAAGGTCGGTATGATGCGTGCCGAAGAATGGGTCATTGAGTACATTCGTGATGTTATGACCGAGAACGGCACAAACGAGGATTACGGTTTGACTTATTTCCCCATGGGACCCGATGCAAAGGACTATGTGGATGAAAGCTACGGCGGAAACTCCTATTTCATCCCTGCGTCCATCAGCAATGAGAAAGCACAGGCTGCATTGCTGGTATATCGCGACTTGCTTGATCCCTCGGATGACGGATACACAAAAGAGGAGCGTTACCGCAACACAGCCGAGGCACTGTTCCCGGATGAGGCATCCTGTGATGTCTATGTCGATCTAATGCTGAACAATAAGATTAAATCAAACGGCGTTTGCCGTGTTGGTCTGCGTGAGCCGGTGATGGAGCTTGCGGGACAATTTATGGATAACTCCGGCACANNCCATCATTGCTGCCAACAAGCCGACATTCCAAGGCTATATTGACGACAGCGCTTATACCCAGGTGGTTCAAGACGGCTAGTATAACCTACAAATTCAAAGGGATATCCGCTCCTCCGGCTAGATCCGGGGGAGCGGTGTCTCCGGTACCAAAAACTAAAATCTTAGTGACTGTAGGATACAGTTCACGGAAAGGCATGGTCTAGATATGCCTCGAAAACTTTTATCATTATTCGTCATTGCGGCGCTTCTTTTCTCGATTGTAAATACGCCCTATATGGTTGCCAACGCAGAAGAACAGAGTGATTCTGTAAAGGTCGAAGATTCCGCTGTAGGGAACAACCGAGAGATTTCAGGCGATGAGATCAATAAGTCCATAACATATACTGAGTTTTTAGATTCTCATGGGATTGCCGATGAGAACAAGCCCCCCATGTCCGAGCAGACCATCGTATTGAATCGTGAAGCGCTGGCAAAAGGCAAGGGCAACTTTAAAGCGGAAAAGGATTCGATATTGATTGAAGAAGAGGGGTATCTTAGCGTCTCCTTCCCCGGAACCTCCGGGCTTTACAACATGATAATTGAATATGATCCGGTTGCCGGACGCTCCAGAGATGTAGAACTGGGGGTTCGCCTAAACGGCAGTCTGCCTTATAGAGAGGCCGGCAGCCTGGTGCTGGCACGCCGGTGGAAAGATAAAGACGGTAAAATCGAAACCGATATGAACGGAAATGACATCCGTCCTTCTCAGGAAGAACTGACTTTCGCTGACAGAGGATGGCTGTATTCAAACGTGACCGACAGCTCCGGATTCCATATCCGCCCTCTGTTGTTTGAGCTGGGAGAGAATAATACCATCTATTTCTATATTTCACGTGAGAGCGTTCATATTCGCAGCATTACTTTCCGTTCACCTGAAAAACTGCCATCGTACAGCGAATATGCAAAGAGCTATTTGCAAATCAAGGATGCAAGCCAATCGCTGCCTTTCATTCAGGCCGAGATTCCTGCATGGAAAAACGATGCGACAATTGTTGCAACGGCCGACCGTATATCGCCTGCAACAATCCCTTATAAAGGTTCAATGATCAGCCTGAACACAATCGGAGCCTCGGGTTGGACAAGTTCCGGAAAAGAACTTGCATGGAGCTTTACTCCCGATGAGACCGGAATGTACGAGATAAGATTCAGGACAAGACAAAATTATAAACGCGGATTTTACGCCACCCGCACCCTGAAAATCAACGGGGTGCCGCCATTTGCAGAGGCGGAGAACCTGCGCTTTACCTATGACAGCAGTTGGCAGATTTACAGTGTGTCGGTCGATGATAAGCCCTGTAAATTTTATTTTGAGGGGGGCAAGACCTACACCCTCTCCCTTGTTATGACGCTGGGGGATTTTGGTAAGGATCTTGGTCGGACTCAGGAATCCATCAACGTGCTGAACGATATTTACCGTGAGCTTCTCATGATTATGGGATCTACGCCGGATACCATGCGGGATTACAATCTGGATAAGCAGATTCCCGATACCATCAAAGAGATGCTGATACAGGCAGAAAAACTGGAGCAGATTGCAGACGATATCCAGAAAATTACAGGATTTTCTGGAAGCGAGCTGGCAAGTCTGCGAAAAATGTCGGAACAGCTCCGTGAATTTAATAAGGATCACCGTGAGATTTCAAAACGTCTGCGGGTATTTAAGGATAATATAGCCGCGCTGAACACATGGATGTTGGATGCCAAGAGCATGCCGCTGGATTTGGATTATATTTCGATTGCAGTCCCCGGCTCAGAAAAGCCCAAGGCTGACGCCGGCTTCTTCCAGATGGCGGGTTATATGTTCCAAATGTTTATTGCCTCGTTTGTGGAGGATTACAATTCTCTGGCGGGAGGCGCAGATAAGACCGATGTTGATTTGACTGTATGGTCGACGACCGGACGTGACCAGGCCACCATCCTAAATGACCTGATTCGCTCCACCTATACACCCGCTTCAAAGAAAAACCTCGGAAAGACTGTGGGCGTCAATCTGCAGATTGTACAGCCCGACGCCATACTTCCTTCGGTAGCCGCAGGCAACGGACCCGACGTCCTGATGCACGCCGGTATGCAGCTCCCCATCAACTATGCCACAAGAAAAGCTGCAATGAATTTAAGAAAAGTTGCAGACCAGTCGGATTTAAATGAAGTTCTATCCAGATTCCGTCCCAGCGCGCTGGTTCCTATCAGCTTCAACGGCGGCATTTATGCGCTGCCGGAACAGGAAACCTATCCGGTTATGTTTGTTCGAACCGATATTTTGTCCGAGCTTAACATTCCCGTTCCAACGCTGGAGAATCCTTGGTCATGGCAAGATATGATCAGATATCTACCAGTTTTACAGAAGAAAAACATGTCCTTCTTAATGGATACCGGAACCAGCGTCGGTGCAGATGTTGGGGTTGGTATGACCACGTTTGCGATGTTTGTTTATCAGAACGGCGGCAGCTTCTATAAGCAGGACGGTATTGCGACAGGCTTAGACAGTGAAATCGCAGTTGAAGCCTTTAAAACATGGACAAAATTTTATACAAGCTATGGACTCCCCACCAACTTTAATATTGCCAACCGGTTCAGAACCGGGGAATCCCCGATTGTGATTGCCGATATGACTTTGTTTAATCAGTTGATGGTGTCTGCCCCCGAAATCAAGGGTTTGTGGCAGATGAGCATGGTTCCGGGAACGGTACAAGATGATGGTACAGTTGATCACTCTGTAAGATCGTCTGTAAGCTCCAGCATGATGATGTCCACAGCCAAAAATCCTGAGGCTGCATGGGACTACATGAAATGGTGGACATCAAAAGATACCCAGGTATCCTTCTCAAGGGAGATGGAAAGCCTGCTTGGCACATCGGCGCGTTATCCTACCGCAAATGTAGAAGCAATGAAGAGCCTTCCATGGTCCATACGCGATTACCGCGTGCTTGAGGCACAGGCAAAATGGGCAAAGGGCATTCCGGAGGTTCCGGGAAGCTATTACACCCCGCGGCATATCAACAATGCATTCCGTTCGGTATGCATCAAAGAAAACAGCGACGAGCCCCGTGAGGCGATTTTGCAGTATGCACGCATTATTAATGACGAAATCAGAGACAAGCGGATTGAGTTCGGCTTGCCTGTACTTGAACAATAGTCGTTCGGTAATATGTCAAGCCCCTAATTTCTCAAAAATCAAGATTTTTTTCAAAATCAGGGGCTTGATAGACACAGCAAGGCAAGCCGGCAGTACAAAACTGTCAGCGGGAAACGAAAAAAGATATCAGTGCGCGGGATCGTAGAGCTTGCCTTCGTGCAGCAAAGCGAAAACAAGCCGAACAACCTTACGCGATGTGAGAACAAGAGCACGTTTATGATGATGGGTCTTTGATTCTTTGAACTTTCGGGAATAAAAAGCGTTGTACTCCGGCAAATATTTGCGTAGCTGGTCAGCGGCCTGAATGAAATAATAACGCAGATACTTGTTTCCGCATTTGCGGAGTGAAGTTTCATCGGCAGTGAACCCCGCAGATTGATAAAAACTCCAATAAATCCCTGAAAATTTAGCAAGCGCATTATCGTTCTCAAAGCGCGAAATGCCTGCAATTTCAGCAATTAATCCGGCAGAAATGACCTCGCCGATGCCCTTGACCGATTTGAGACAGGTATATTCGTTTTCAAAATATGTAACCTCTGCCTTGATCGCTTTTTCAATCGCTTTTTTCTGTTTTTCCATCGACTTGATGTTATCAATACAGCAGCGCAACACCAAATTGAGCGAATTGTCCACGCTGGGAGCCAGCCGATAAGAGGATTTAACGGCATCCTGGAGCTTTTTGGCTACCATGTCGGCATCTGCAAAGTGTTCATTGCCTTTTTCGACTAAAAAGCGCACTAAATCCTCTAAAGGCATATCGGCAATCATATCAATGTCGCCAAGTTCATCAATCACCGCCAGTGCCGAAGCGCCGAAATTATTGGAAAACACCTTGGCTTGGCAAAGACCACTGCATTTTAAAAATAAATTGCTGAGATAATAGCATTTTTCGCGGACAATGTTTTCGACAATGTGAAACCGGTGACGGGTCAGGCGCTGCAATGCCAGATAACGAAAATCCACCGGGACAGATTCCGGTAACCGTCCGAATCTCAAGCGTTCAGCAATAGCAAACGCGTCAATCCGGTCGTTTTTCGGGAGATCTCCCAGCGTTTTTTTGAAGCTTTCAATGATACTTGGGTTGAAACAGATGGTGGATGGCGAAAACGGTCGGAGCTGCGTAGAATCAGCAAGAAAATATTGCAAATGCCAACCGTAAACCGAGGTGGATTCATAGCCGAATAGGATTTTATTGATGTTGAGCTCTGTTGCAATGCTGACGACAGCATCCACCAGCCTTTCGGAGTCGTCCGCATTGTTGTGAAGTGCGAATACTTGCATCACCTTTTCGCCTGCACCGTTTAAAATGCAGACTTTGTAATCGTTTTTTGAGACATCGAGACCGACAAACAGTTTTTCCAAATTAACACCCCATTTGGGTTTAGTTAAGAGACAAAAGGGATGTACCGGCAATTATGCTGTGTAACAACCTCGCAATTAGCACTTAGGTAAGCCGACTCATCTTGCTGCAGAGCCGACTGCCGACAATGCACCGTTCGAGTTAGAAATGGCAAGCATAATGCGGGCATCAGACTAAAATAGCGGTCACGCCGCAAGGAGGACCTGATCTTTCCCGCTTGTCCTTTACAGAAATATTGTGCTACCCGGTACCCCTTTTGTCAATACAAATTTCCCCATGCAGTTGGGTTAATCTGCAACTATATTATACGAGGAGGCTTATGTTATGCAAGTTAAAGTAAAACGCGGCGAAATGTATTTTGCTGAATTATCACCCTCTGTGGGCAGCGAACAAAATGGATACCGTCCTGTATTGATACTGCAAAATGCCGTGGGAAACCTCCACAGTCCCACCGTAGTGGTGGCAGCGATATCGGGCAAACCCAAAAAGATGAATATGCCCACCCACTGCTATCTCCCTGCCGGAAATGGGCTTGACATTCCATCTGTAGTATTACTGGAACAATTACGGACGCTTGATAAAAGTCGGCTGGGTGGATGCATTGGAGAACTTGATGAAACGACAATGAAAGGAATTGATCGTGCTTTGGCGATCAGCTTAGGGCTTGAAAATGAAAAAGAGTCAGAAAAGAAATCGTGATGACTTCATGCTGATTACCCTGTGCGCCCGTTGTGTATCACAATTTTATAATTCCCCGGAACATATTGTCCACAAGGCAAATCCCAATCAAAAAATCAAAGAGCTTTGTTGTTATTGCTCTTGTAAAAATGGCTACGATTACAAGGTTAAAAGGAAGGTGAAATAGATGGATGATATCACAAAGGAAACCCGCCGAGAAAGCTATTACACGGTTTTGACTACTCTCACAGAACGACATAAAGCAGTTTTGACAATATTAAAAGAATGCGGCGATATGACCGCACAGGAAATTGCTACAGAATTATACAAACGCGGTATTACGCCCACCGACGAACGCAACTTCGCCGCTCCTCGGTTGACGGAGTTAGCTGATAAAGAGTTGGTTCAGGCAGTGGGGAAAAAGATATGCAGCAAAACCGGACGAAAGGTTTCGGTCTGGTCTTTATTAGATAAATAGAAGGAGATTTCTATGAGTAAAAAACCAAAATCCGATGCAGTAAGCCTAAGTCCCGTTCACTTGACTGTAGACGGCTGTTCCGTAAAATTAATTTTCCCACCTAAATCCGAAAAACAGGTCATAGATGATATCAAACATATAATATTGAATAATATGTCAAAGGTGCGAAAATGAAATTCGCACCTTTGTGTTTTATATTTGTATATGAGAAGATAAGGATGCAGAGCATACTTTGCATTGTTCCTTGACAAGTGAATATTGGCGGCAAACAAAGAACTGCCACGATTTCATTTTAAAATGGAGGATGACAGTTTATGAAAAAAAGAGTTTTATGCCTGTATAGGGTTTCAACTCTCAAACAGGTAGACAAAAATAAAGATGATATTCCGATGCAGAAGCAGGCTTGTCATGAGTGTATCGCTGCCCATCCCGATTGGGTTCTTTACCGTGAAATATCAGAAAAAGGTGTTTCCGGTTTTAAGGTGTCTGCTGAAAAGCGGGATGCCATTCAAGAAATTCAGCAGGAAGCCTTAGAAAAGAAATTTGACGTTCTGTTAGTCTTTATGTTCGATCGACTTGGTCGTCGTGATGATGAAACACCATTTGTAGTAGAATGGTTTGTCAAGCAGGGCATCGAGGTTTGGAGCGTCAAAGAAGGTGAACAGCGCTTTGAAAGTCATGTAGATAAGCTTACAAACTATATTCGTTATTGGCAGGCTTCCGGTGAGAGTATAAAAACTTCTATCCGAACCAAAACCCGACACGCTCAAATCGTGGAAGAAGGGTATTTTCGAGGTGGTGGTGTGCCATATGGTTATCACCTTGAAAAACAAGGACGCTTCAACAAACGCAATCAAGAAGTCAATGAAATCCTTGTGGATGAACAGGAAGCTATGGTGGTTCAAAAGATATTTGATCTGTACATCACGCAGGGCATGGGTTCTCAAAGAATCAGCACATTTTTAACAGAGCAAGGGATATTTAATCGTAAGGGTACGAATTTTACCAACTGCACCATTGCCAATATGCTGAAAAATCGCACATATCTCGGTGTACTAAAAAGTGGTGAAACAGAATCAAAGATATTTGAACATCTTCAGATTATTGAGCCGCATCTCTTTGAAACTGCACAGAAGCTAATGGAACAGCGTTCAGCGGCTTATGCTGAGCGGCGGGTTCCGCTCAACACAA
>DOWI01000286.1:0-213 GCA_003519645.1 Oscillospiraceae bacterium | reverse complement strand
ATGACAATTACAACCAACGGAAAGAAATATCATCGCAAAGACGGAGAGGTAACCATTACCCCTCGTACACGCTATGTCTGCTACAATCGTACACGCCACAAGCATTTATGTGACGGACAGACAGGATATACGGTACGAAAGCTGGATAAGGTTATAGACAAGGTTGTTCATGTTCTGTTTGAGCGATTAGATGATGTTCCGAAAGAAGCAGTC
>DOWI01000113.1:669-5802 GCA_003519645.1 Oscillospiraceae bacterium | reverse complement strand
GCACTGCTGATGTGGCAGTTTCTTTTGACACCCGGCCAGGAAGGGCTTATTAACAGCATACTGATGAAATTTGGTTTAGAACCACTGCAGTTTTTACAAAATCCCAATTGGACAATCCCAATACTGATAATCACCCTGACATGGAAGGCGGCCGGCTCTACCACAATGGTTTATCTGGCTTCTCTTCAGGGCATAAACCCGGAGCTGTATGAAGCGGCATCTTTGGACGGTGCGGGTGTATGGAGAAAGCTTCGCTATATTACCGTTCCCGGTATATTCAATACGGCTCGTTTGCTTTTATTTATGCAAGTTATTTCTATTTTCCAAATCTTATACGAACCAATGGTTATGACCGGCGGAGGACCGTCCAATGCCTCCCTTTCACTGATGTATTTGAGTTATCAGTTTGCTTTTGATAAGATTCAGTTCCATTATGCTGCCGTGGTGGGCATCGTGGTTTCACTGATTCTGTTGGTTCTTACCGCCGTTTATCTCAGGTTTGTTAAACCGCAGGACAGTTAGGGGATGCCATATGAAATCTAATAAACTATCTACAAAAACTGGCATCATATCGGCTATGGATTTAAAGCGCGGCTCCACCAGAACGTTGTACTGGTTTCTGTTTGCTGTTTGCATATTTCTGGTGTTTGTCTGCCTTATACCCCCTTTGTATGTGATGCTTTCCTCACTTAAGTCGGTTCAGGAATTCTATTCTGTTCCGCCAACCATAATCCCGCGGACGATCGAGCTTTTCAAAATCGTTGACGTATGGAAAAACACTAATTTTGCCCGTCACTATATCAGCTCGCTGACAATGATNNGTGGGATGTGTAGTTGCCACGCTTGTATTCAACGGAATGGCAGGATATACGTTGGCAATCCTAAAGCCCAGAGGATATAAAATCGGTTTTGCGATAATTATGTGGAGCCTCATGATGCCCACGGTAATAAACATCGTACCTGTTATGATAAATCTAACCAAAATGAGGCTTATCAACAGTTATCTTCCCCTGTGGCTGGGTTACGGTGCAAACGCTTTTCAGATAATGCTTTTTAAAAGCTTTTATGAATCGCTGCCCTATTCTCTGGTGGAAGCCGCACGTATTGACGGATGCAATTCATTGGGCGTTTTTGGGAAGATAATTTTTCCCATGAGCAAGCCCATTACAATGGTTATTACGGTTTTAACCGTAAATGTGGCATGGTCGGATTTTCTTATGCCTTATCTGGTCCTCAGGGATAAAAACATGATGACGGTAATGGTAAAGGTGTACGACATGGCCAACAGCCATTTCCCCAAGGATTATCAAATGGTAGCTTTGTTGTTTGCAATTGTTCCGCCGGCTATTATTTTCATCTTTTTCTCCAAATACTTTACCCAGGGGGTATCAATCGGTGGGGTCAAGGGCTGATGAAACAACAATTAACAGGAGGTGTTCATTTTGAGCGAAAACCAGCAAAANNAAATCATAAAAAAATATTAAAGGCAACCATTGCATTTATAATGTCGCTTATTGTTATACTTACAGGATTGTTATCTTATCTTGTGCTGGATACGTTCTTTCTCGAATCGGATAACGGCAATGCCGTTATCTATCCTTTCCCCGCAGGGATAAGCTCCAGTGCAAACTGCCAGGTCAAGGTAAACGGACAGGACTGCTTTGTTTTTGAAACCAACGTAAACTTCAGGCACCAGTCCCCCATGGGGAATGCACAGGATGTAATGAAACACGAAAAAACTCCTGTTGCCTCTTTTGATATGGACGGCAAGGTTACCGTGTCGGTGACTCTGCCGGGCAAGGACATAGAGTCTGTAAGGGTGACTCCTCTGGCGTTGGGAATCAAAGCAAAGGTTAAAGGAGATACAGTAACCTTCAAGGTGAATAAGCCCAGTCAGCTAACTGTGGAATTTAATGACAGTCAGAAGGGTGCTTTACACCTATTTGCCAATCCGGTAGAGGTATCGGTTCCCAATCAGGGAGACAGTAATGTCATATATTATGGACCAGGCATCCATGAACCAGGGTTAATAACAGTACAATCGGGACAAACGGTCTATCTTGCCGGAGGGGCTATTGTTCGGGGCTGGCTTGTGGGTATGGGCGTTGAAAATGTGACTGTCAAGGGCAGAGGCTATTTTGACGGTTCCACCTTCCCCCGATATGCCGAGGACGGCGTAAGCAACAATGCCAAGGTGCCGATAAACTTCCAAAACTCCAAGAATATCACCATAGACGGCATAAGCTGTCTTGACCCTGCCGGATGGACGGTGAATACGTATCACTGCACAGACGTGGTGGTCAATAATGTAAAGATAATTACATCCCGTCAGAACGGTGACGGCATCACCACCCAAAGCTGTACCAATCAGAAGGTTACAAACTGCTTTGTTCGCAGCTGGGACGATTCGCTGGTGGTTAAATCCTATGAAGGTGACACAAAGGACATTTCCTTTGACAACTGTGTCATATGGACAGATCTTGCCCAGTCTTGCGAAATAGGCTTTGAAACCCGTGGCGATGTAATGGAAAACATCCGTTTCTCCAACATTACGATACTTCACAACTTCTCCAAATCGGTATTGTCCATCCACAACGGCGACAGTGCAACTGTACGCAATGTATATTACGATAATATTGTGGTCGAGGATGCACAAATGGGCAATGATGACGGATGGAACTTCCTTATAGATATACTTATCGAGGACGGTATCTGGAGCAAGGAATCCAAGCGTGGACAGGTGAAAAACGTATATTACAATAATATAAAGGTGCTGGGCGGTAACTTTGCGGCATCACGAATAAAGGGTTACAGCTCGGAAAATACGGTAGAGGGCATACACATCAAGGATGTCACCATTCTGGATAAGAAAATCACCAGTTTAAAGGAAGGTGCGTTTATAACAAATCCGTATATTTCAGACATTACCTTTGAATAAACACAGGAAGGATGAGCTTCATGAACAAAACAAGCCAACTTCTGGTTGCCTTATGCGTATTTGTTCTGCTGGGGATCGGGATGACGGCAAGTGCTGCGGCGCCATCGGATGCACTTTATTACGCAGATTTCAACAAAGGTCCCATGGCACCGCCGGAGCAATCCATGCAGGCCACCGACAAGGGCGGAACACTGTATATCAATGACGGCCCTATCGATGCTGAAGCCTCGATAGTTGACGGTGCAATGAAGTTGGCACTTGGCCCCAACGGTTACTATGGAATGGGCAACGGTGATATACAGTTCAGGGGTGCNNGAAGGGCGAACATGGCGGTGAGAATGTTGTGGGTAACGGCGCACCTATGCTGGTTATAGGTGGCGGTGACGGAATGCACATAAGCACATTCAATAGTGAAGCGGCAGGAATAGCCCGTCCCTTCCTCGACCCGGACGGTAAAACCATGCCCCGCATCACAACCGAATATCAGGACTTTGTAATTGCACTGACAGAGGAAAATGTACGCGTAAACCCCGGTAAAGTAGTGTCCGGTCTTAACTTCAACAACGCAGCAACAAACATTACACTGTACATTGATGAAATCTATCTGACAAGCACCGTGCCGGAAGGCTATAAAAACGACGGAGCCGTTGCGGTAACCACCACAACCGCTGCCCCTCAGACCACAGCAAATGCAGACCAGGGCAATACCACCGCTCCTCAGAATACGGTGTNNGCACAATCAATATTATACTTATTACTTTGGTAAGCATAGCACTGCTTCTTAACATTGTTGTATTTATTTTTCTTGTAATCAAAATATCAAAATTAAAAGATTAAAATCAGAGAGAGGGTTTGTTTATGAAAAGTTTTGCAAAGATTATTGTATGTCTGGCAACTGTATCAATGCTTTTCACCATGATGGTTTCCGCAGCAAGAACATCCGACGCTGTTGTGTTTGCCGATTTTAACGGAACCGGCCAGGCAGTGGTAGGTCAAAAGCTGCCGGGCAACGAACCGGGCAAAGAGGTATGGCTCAATTTTGCCAACATGGCAGAGGTAGCCATGGTTGATAATGCACTTAAGGTAGAATTCCAGCCCGACGGAAACATTGGTCTGGGTAACGGTGCTGTTCACATGCGTGCGAACAACGGCGAACCGGCATACAAATACCTTGTCCTCCGTATCAAGGGAGCCGATGGCAATGAGAACCGTACCACAGTCGGTGGACTGATGATATCAATCGGTGGTGCCGAGGGGTCACATCTGCGTTCCTTGAACGACCGTGAAGTGGGAATAGCCATCCCAGCACTAGACAGAAACGGAAATTATATGCCCGCTATTACCAAAAGTTATCAAAACTTCGTTATTCCACTCAACAAGCAGAATATCCGTGCAACAGGCGGGGATATCAGCATCAATTTCAATTATGTAATGAATCAGGGAACCTTGTTTTTTGACGACATTTATTTCACAGATACATATCCCAGTGATGCGGATGAGTATAAACCTGCCACCACCACAACCAAAAACCCTACAACCTCATCTAATACCAAGGAAAAAACAACAAATGCACCCTCCTCATCATCAAATAATGTTTCACAGACAGATGCAACTCAAAGCACCCAGGAGCAGACAAGCATCACGATGCAATCTTCTGATACCACTTTGGCTGCAGAGACTACACAAACCGGAACCAACCAACCTGATGCACAATCCGGTTCAGGCAATCAGGATGACGGACTATCAACAGGCGCCATGATAGCAATTATACTAGCTGTTGTCTTGGTAGTTGGCGGAGGACTTGCCGCACTGTATATATTCGTGATTCGTAAAAAGCTGACTTGATCCGGCAATTAACAAAGGCAATACAGTATAGCCTGTACCGCTTCAACAAAAGAAAGCACCGGCAAATCGAACAGCGTTTCAAAAATCACAACCACAACGACTTCATATCAAGCCACAACCTCTGCAAAAACAATTGCCACGACAACTGTTACAACAACGACTACTACAAAAGTCAGTGCTGTTGATGCAGACGGGGACGGCTGGTATGACCCGTGGTACAAACCGTAACAGGTTTTACATTATAATATCATATCGATGAAACAGCTATCATGTTTATTTTACCGGTAGACCGGTTTAAATTAAATATCAAATAAGGAGGATTCAGTAATGTTAAAAAAAATCATTTCTGT
>DOWI01000113.1:0-616 GCA_003519645.1 Oscillospiraceae bacterium | reverse complement strand
GACAATACTATCCAGCTTGTTGTCGTAGAGGGAGCCAGCACTGCGTATTCCACGGTTGACGGAGCACTCAAGGTAGAATTCAAATCTACAGACAGCGATCCTTTTGTCCGTTTTCAAAACCAGCTTTGTATGGCCGAGGATCAAAGCGGTAGCATAGTTGCCGCGTATGATTATATGGTTGTTCGCATGAAGGGTGAAGCAGATGAAGGTATTAGCGTAAACGGCGGCCCCGGTCAGGGCGGACTTGCCTTTGCTTCNNAAATATGTTCAACGGAGTTACCTTCCGTTCTGACGGTTATACGGGACAGGCAGCTGCCGGAAAAACTCCCGAGGGAGACGCATTGGCAGAGATAACCAACGAATATCAGACCTTTGTTATCAAGATGGAGGATAGCTATTTTTCAGGCATGGGCGCTGCAGGAGACGGAACCATGATGTTTATCCGCTCCATTGGTGCATTCAACAAAACCATTTATATCGATGAAATCTATTTCACCGACAGCGTTCCTCAGGAGGCCAGTGAATTCAGCGATAATAACGAAATCCCCGAGGATGCAATCTACATTGAAGATGGTCGCCGTGATGAATTTCTTCTTCCCTTCGGCGATGTAAAGAT
>DOWI01000004.1 GCA_003519645.1 Oscillospiraceae bacterium | reverse complement strand
CCGTCCCGGACCTGTTCGGCAGATTCATTTAAAACCGACCACGAGGCGGAGCCATAGGGTTCCTGTTCGGTGCCGTCGGCAATCAACATGATATGTTTGCCTTTGCGCCATGATGCCAGCTTGGAAGCCAGCAGTTGGCCGTCCAATTCATCGATTATTCCTTTTTTGAAGGCCAGTTCAAGAATCGCTTCGGAGGTGAGGGAGTCCACCGGCTTTTTCCTGCCGAATTCTCCGCCGGTTGCCATACAGTCGATGACCGCGCATGCCACATCTCCCAGCCGCGGATGCATGATGCTGCGCTGAGATGAAATAACGCCGGATACAGGCGCATAGACAGGACACCCGTCCTTTTGCTCCGGTAAACCCAATATGCTTCCGATTAAAACCGTATCATAATTTCCGGCAACGAGATGGCAACTGCTTCCATCGCCTGACAGAAGCGGCATAACAATCTGTGAAGGCGGGGTTATATTGGCAATTTGGCGGGATGCTGCCGGTTCTTTTAAAAAAGAGAGCAGTACGCCCCTTTTAAGAGGAGGCTGCTCACCGCGTCTATGGTGCGGCANNTAAAGATGACTGACCGTCACTTTTAGTAAATTTCGACATCCTGATTTCACCTCTTGCAAATAGCCTGTCCCCATAATATCATATAATAGGAGGAGTCGGCTCGGATCATACAATTTCCTTGCTGGTATGCTCTTAAAGGAATCATGGGCGTGTCCCTAAAGCAAGAACACACGCCCCAAATATTATCTCGCACAGGGGGAACGGCCGTGAAAATCGATTTGCTGGAAAATGGTTGCTTGAAGATTCTTCTGACGGAGGAGGATTTAAGGGATTTTCATTTAACCTTTGAAGATCTTGACTATAACAATGACAGTACCCGCAGCGCGCTGCAGCAGCTGCTTGAGACCGCGCGGCGCGAAACAGGCTTTGACGCATCCGGAAACCTGATTATTGAAGCATTGCCGGTAGACGGAGGGTGCCTGCTGCTTTTGACACCGGCAGGCGGAAAACGGCATGTACGCATGAAGCGTGTCGTAGGCCCATACATATTTGAGCTGGATGATGTCGATACCGTTCTTCACCTGGCAAAAAGTGTAGGTGGCAATACTCCGCCCATGTTCGGCAGCTCATTATACCGTTTTAATAAACGATACCGTCTTGTGCTATACCCCGGCGCTCCTTTGTCACGGGAAATGGGAAATCTGCTTTGTGAGTTTGCCCATCCTGCGGGAGAGGGCGACGCCGCCGCGGCATATACTGCCGAACACGGCGAATCCATCGCTGTGGGTGACGCCCTTAACCGAATCTGTGCTGCCATGTACAAAGGCACAAGCGGTCATATCGAACATTAATCGGTGATATCATCCTATGAATGAGTAATACTTTGAATCGATCTGGTCAACGCCATGGCGTCGTCTGCGGTAAAAAGAGCATTGCCTACAACGGCGATGTCAGCACCCGCCCGGGATGCAACAACAGCAGTCTCGGCATTAATGCCACCGTCAACTTCAAGCTCCGCCTTTAGGCCGCGGCGGTCAATTTCTTTTCTGATCGCCGCTGTCTTTGGCATCATATCGTGCATGAAGCTTTGTCCGCCGAATCCCGGTTCAACCGTCATAACCAGAACCAGTCCCAGCTTGTCCAGATAGGGAAAGACCGCCTCGGCAGGTGTGGCAGGTTTGAGGGTGAGCGCTGCTTGTTTGCCACGGGACAGAATATGGTCAAGGGTTGCATCAATCGGAGAATCACATTCCACATGGATATTGATAATATCGGCGCCCGCATCCGCAAATGCATCGATCAACCGATCGGGATACTGCATCATGAGATGAACATCAAACGGAAGATCAGTCAATGGCCGCAGACGCTTGATGACCGGAGGGCCGAAAGATAAATTCGGCACAAATACGCCATCCATAACATCAAGATGGAGCATATCCGCGCCTGATTGCTCAACAAATCGAATTTCCTCTGCAAGATGGGCATAATCGCATGTTAGGATTGAGGGTGAAACTTTCATATGCGGATCCTCCGGAATTGTTTACATTCTGTGCAGCATGATAAACTGCGCTTTTTTATTTTAACGCATATAGATTAAAAGGTCAATGGTAAGTGGGGCGGGAGATTCTATTTGCGGCGAATTTATTCGCATGTGAATAAATTCGCATACTTTACATTGTTTGTGAAATCCAATATAATAATATTTACTGTCAGAATTAGATATACGATATACTTCTATTCTCAAATAAAGGGTGAATCCAATGCTACAATATGAAGAGCTGGGGCTAAAGCTGGAAGATCTGAAACCCGACATTGATGACCTTGCGAACGCGCTGGGGCTGGAGCGATGCCGCCGAGATGCGGATGAGCTTGAAATCAAGGCTTCTGCCCCAAATTTTTGGGATGATATGGCATCGGCACAATCGGTTCTTCAGCGTATCTCCGGATTGAAAGAAACCATTGCGCAATATGAAAAACTGCTGTCCGATTATCAGGATGCCTTGACGCTGATTGAGCTTGCCAATGAGGAGGAGGATGATTCTCTTCTGGAGGAGTGCACCGCAGCTGTTGAAAGGGTGCAAGCCGAGCTGAGCCGGCAAAGGCTGTCTACTCTTTTGACCGGTGAATATGACAGCAAAAACGCCATTCTAACCCTTCATGCGGGGGCGGGCGGAACCGAGGCACAGGACTGGGCAGAAATGCTTTACAGAATGTATACACGCTGGGCGGAGCGCCATGGATTTGAATACAAAATATTGGATTATCTGGACGGGGACGAGGCAGGGCTTAAAAGTGCGTCTATCGAAATTATAGGGTTAAATGCATACGGATACCTCAAGCCGGAGGCAGGTGTCCATCGTCTGGTCAGAATATCGCCGTTCGATTCGTCGGGGCGCAGACATACTTCCTTTGCCGCCCTTGAGGTGATTCCCGAAATAGATGATTCTGTCGAAGTGGAGATACGTCCCGAGGATTTAAAGGTGGATACCTATCGCTCAGGCGGCGCAGGCGGGCAGCACGTCAATAAAACCGAATCCGCCGTCCGTATCACCCATATCCCCACAGGCGTTGTTGTAGCCTGCCAGAACGAGCGCAGTCAGCACCAAAATCGTGATGTTGCCATGCGGATGCTGCGTTCCAAGCTGGTGGAAATCAAGGAACGCCAGCATTATGATAAAATTGAGGATATTAAGGGGGGTCAGGCACAGATTGCATGGGGCAGTCAGATTCGGTCTTATGTTTTCATGCCCTATACCCTTGCCAAGGATCATCGCACCGGGTTTGAAAATGGCAATATTACCGCCGTTATGGACGGCGACCTCGATGGATTTATTAACGCCTATCTCACAGCCGCGGCAAACGGAACATTGGGATATAAGGAGTAATTTTTCGGGTGGACTCACCGCTGTGTGCGAGCACAACAGCTGCGCCGCCCCTATCATGACAAAAAAGAAAAGAAGTCGTTCAACAATCGACTTCATACTACTGACAAAGCCCGCCGAAACG